>JBFIHP010000056.1:0-9906 GCA_041601735.1 Planctomycetota bacterium
CGTCAGCCCCGTCGCCGCGATCGTCCTGGGCCTCGCCCTCGGCTTCGTGCTGATCGACGGTGAGCGTCGTCGCGCCGACGAGGAAGCCCGGCGCAAGGCCGTCGCGCTCGACGCCCTCCAGGTCGAGAAGGACCGGGCCGACGAAGAGACCGCCAGGAAGGCTGCCGCGCTCCTGGACCTCCGCCGCCTCTCCGACGTGAAGGTGCTCGCGGACCTCGAGTTCTCCTCCGACCGGGTGTCGCGACCCGGACCGGACGCCGTCGAGCGCATGGAGGCCTTCCTGGCCGCGGCCCGCGCGCTCGGCGAACGACTGCCGCGGCACGAGCGCAGCCTCGCCGACGTCGAGAGCCGTATTCTGGCCATGGACGACAGCCCCCTCGACCTGGAGCCGGCTCTTCTCACGCGGCTGCAATGGATGGAGGATCGCGAGAAGAACGCCGAATTCCAGCTCTCCCTGACCGAGAGTCCGCTCGTCCGCGCCGCCGTCATGAGGGCGCGCGACCGTCTGGCCGCCGACCGCGCGCTCCTGCTCGATCTCGAGGTTGCCCGGCCGAGGCCGCGATTCGCCGAGCCCGAGGACGCCTGGCAGTACGAGACCCTGCGCGGCCTCGTGATCCGCCTCCGCGCGGCTCTTCGTCCGGAGATCGGCGTGTTCGCCCGGATGGAGCGACGGCTGGCGACGGCCCGGCTCGCGCGCGCGCTGATGACCGATCCGCTCCGCCGGGCGGACTGGCGCGAGGCCGCGGCGCGGCTGGCCGCGGACCCGCGATTCGCGGGCCTGGAGCTCGTGCCCATCGAGGGTCTTCTGCCGCTCGGCCCGGACCCCGCGAGCGGGCTCGAGGAGTTCCTGCATCTCGCCAGTCACGCGGGCCCGCTGCCGCGCCGGGCCGAGGACGGTCGGCTGCTCCAACAGGAGTTGACCGGCGTGATCCTCGTGCTCGTCCCCGGCGGTGAGAGCTGGCGCGGTGCGCAGGCGGAGGACCCGGACGGATTCCATCACGACCCCGACGCCCGTTCCGACGAGCGCCCGGTCCACACCGTGGCCCTCGACCCCTTCCTGATCGGCAAGTACGAGCTGACCCAGGGCCAGTGGCTGAACGTCTTCGATCGCCAGCCTTCCTTCTACCGACCCACCTTCGCGCCGCGGCCCGGAGCCTGGCTCGATCTTGGCCATCCGGTCGAGAGCCTGTCCTGGGAGGACTTCCGCCGCGGGCTGGCCGTGCTCGGTCTCGAGTTCCCGACCGAGGCCCGCTGGGAACACGCCGCGCGCGGCGGACGGTCGAGTCGCTGGTGGTGCGGCGACGACCCGGCCGACCTGGTCGATGCCGCGAATCTCCCCGATCGCTCGGCCCGGACGATCCTCGCGGAATGGGAGAGCCTCGCGATCTGGCCCGACTACGAGGACGGCTGGCCCGTGCATGCCCCGGTCTCGACCTTCCGGCCGAATCCCTTCGGTCTCCACCACGTGATCGGCAACGTCGCGGAGCTCTGCCTCGATCGCTACTCCTCCCACGACCTCCCGGTCGCCGAGGGCGACGGCCGGGTTCTCAGTGCCCGGAGCCTCTCGAGAATCTGCCGCGGCGGCTCCTTCGATGCCGACCCCCGGACCTCGCGCTCGGCCGCACGCGACTACGTCGCGGAGAGTTATGCACACGGCTCCCTCGGCCTCCGACCGGCCCTGAGTCTCCCCCCCGGCCCGAGATAAGGCCCCGTGCCCGGCCGCCGCCTGGGGTAAATCCCCACGATCAACAGACTGGCCAGATCGTCGGGAACGGGATAGCCTGCCTCTGGAGGTCCGGTCCGGAGTCCCCGGGATCGGCAACGTCGCGCAAGGGGGTGCGTTGACGGGAGGGAGGAGGGGACCGCGCGCCGTTGCATGCCCCGACTTCTCGTTCTCGACGACGACCACAATGTGGGTCGCCTCATCAGCCGCCTCGGCTCGATGCGCGACTACGACGTCGTCGTGACTCCGAGTTACCCGGCCTTCCTCGGTGCGCTGGACGGCGGTCCCGATCTCATCTTCATCGATCTGGTGATGCCCGAGATGGACGGCGTCGAGGTGATGCGCTGGCTGGCCTCGCGCGAGGGCACACCTCCGATCGTCATCATGAGCGGGCTCGAGACCCGCACCCTCGCGACCGCCGAGTCGCTCGCGCGTGCACGCGGGCTCGAGGTTCTCGGCTGTCTCGAGAAGCCCTTTCGCGTGACCGACTTCTTCGCGCTCATCGATCGTGT
The DNA here is from genome assembly GCA_041601735.1 of Planctomycetota bacterium. Lineage (GTDB taxonomy): Bacteria > Planctomycetota > DRQF01 > JACKGY01. The sequence goes on from JBFIHP010000056.1 coordinate 2,236, forward strand.
CGTCTCGCCGGCGATCCGCTCCGAGAAGCGGGAGACCAGTCCCGTCACCGTGGCGGCGCTCGAACGGGCGATCGATCGTCAGGAACTCACCGTGCATTTCCAGCCCCAGGTGCGCTTCGACAGCGGCGAACTCGTCGGCTTCGAGGCGCTCGCCCGCTGGCCTCATCCCGAGCGCGGCTTCATCGCACCGGACATCTTCATCAAGCTGGCGGAGCGGCATGGACTGATCGAATCGCTCACCGAGCTCGTCCTCGACCAGTCCTTCGATCAGCTCCATCGCTGGAAGCGCGAGGGTCTCGAGACCCGCGTCGCCGTCAACATCTCGGCGCACTCGCTCCGCAGTCTCGCGATGCCGGAGCGCATAGTCGAGCTCGCCGCGCGCCGCCAGGTGGACCTCTCGAGGATCGTCCTCGAGATCACCGAGAGCGGCGTCAGCGAGGACCCGCTGACGGCCATCGACGTCCTGCTCCGCCTGCGCATGCGCGGGGTCGAGCTGTCGATCGACGACTTCGGTACGGGCTACTCGACCATGGAGCAGCTCGCCTCGATTCCCTTCGTCGAGCTCAAGATCGATCGCCTCTTCGTCAGCCGCTCGCGCACCGATTCGCAGGCGCTCGCCATCGTCGAGTCCAGCGTCGAGCTCGGCCACAAGCTCGGACTCCGGGTGGTGGCGGAGGGTGTCGAGGTGACCGAGGACTGGCGCGGGCTCCGAGAGCTCGGCTGCGATTCGGCCCAGGGCTTCTTCGTCGCCCGACCCATGGCCGGCGAACTCGTGCCCGAGTGGGCCGCCGCCTGGTCGACCGGCGATCACGGTCTGGCGAGCGCCTGAGCCGCCAATCCCGGCTTTTGCTTCACGCGACCGCGCCCAGGGCGTATCGTCTCCAGTCACGGAGATGAACATGAAGCTCGCCACAACCCGGCTCCTTCTCGCCCTGCTGCTCCTCTGCGCGACCGATCTCGACGCCGCCGCCCAGCGGCGCGATCTCGACGCGGAGCAGAAGGAGAACGAGTTGAACGAGGCCCGGCTCGTCGAGAACGACGAGGCCCGGGCCTTCAACCGCGACATGAAGCTGCCCACCATGCTTCATCTCCAGACGCGCAACTTCCTGCTTCACTACGACATCGAGCGGCTCAAGGTGGGGCAGAGGTACTACGACAAGGAGGAGGGCGCCTTTCTCTACAGTCGCCGGCTGGAGGAGCTCTTCCGCGACTGGCAGGAGACCTTCGGCAAGCCCTACGGTCACCCGCGCAGCGGCGTTTATCAGGTCTGGATCCTCTCGAACGACAAGGACACGGCGCGGGTCCAGGCGACGCTGATGGGCGGCGCCTCCAAGCTCTTCAGCTCCGACGCGCCCGTCTATGTCACCGGTCTCGATCGCGAAGCCCTGCTCGACGACGAGGCCCTGCACGCCAACGTCTATCACCACACATCGCACCTGATCACCCAGCAGGGCTTTCCGATCGGCAAGGCCGAGTACCCCGGCTGGTGGGCGGTGGGCATCGCGCACTGGCTCGAGATCCGGAAGTTCGGCGAGACCCGCAACTTCACCACCGGCGAGGTGGCGGCCAAGAAGGACCGCTGGCAGATGGGCAAATGGCCGAAGAAGGTCGCCTCGCTGGCGCGCAAGGAAGACGATCCGAAGCTCGCCACCTTCGGTGAACGCGACTCCAAGAAGCTGAATCCGATGCTGGCGGCCTTCTCCTGGTCGATGGTGGACTACCTGGTCGCCGAGCACGAGGACAAGCTCAACCGCCTCGCCCACGCCCTCAGCTCGGGCAAGTCCACCGCCGACTGCTTCCGCGAGATCCTCGGCTGGTCGCTGTCGCGCTTCCAGGACGAGTGGCGCAGCCTCTGCGTCAAGAGGATGGGACAGATCACCAAGCCGCCCCGCATTCCGCGGCGCTGACCCGGATAGGAACGAGCGGCATTGCGGAGGCCCCCAAGCCGCTCGAACTCCAGCATCTCCGCCTGTCTACCGCTCGGTCGCCTTGCGGAGCTTCGGTCGCGGTCGGGCCTCGAAGGCCTTCACGTCCTCGGCGAGGAAGTCCACGGCCTTCGCGAGCTGCGTGTCGATCCCGGCCGGCCAGTCGCCCGGCGCCGGCCAGATCTCGGCATCGGGCCGACAGCCGTTCAGCTCCATGTCCTCGCCGTCGAGCAGGTACCAGCCGCGGAAGGGCATCCGGACGAAGGCGCCGCCCATGAGGCGCGCGCCGCCGGTCGAGATGACGCCGCCGGCGGTCCGCACGCCGACGACGCGGCCGCGTCCCAGGGTCTTGATCGCGTGCGAGAAGATCTCCGCGTTCGAGAAGCTGTTCTGGTTGCAGAGGACCACGATCGGCTTGTCCCAGGTCGCGTAGATCCGCCGGTCGTGGGGATAGCCCTCGCCGCCGCCGCGCGGGCGGGTGATGGCATGGGTCGGCTGGGTCAGCGAGGTCAGGAGGTGGTCGGTGATCGAGCCGCCTCCGTTCTCGCGGACGTCGATGACCAGGCCCTTCTTGCCGTGCCCGACGCGGTAGAGCTCCTCGTCGAACTGCAGCAGGTTGCCGCCGCTCATGGCGCGGATGTGCAGGTAGCCGAACTCGCCCTTCGAGAGCTCGTTCACCCTCGCGCGGTTTCGCTTCACCCAATCCTCGTAGAGCGCCGCCCGGACCGCGCCGTAGCTCGTGGGCCGGATCTCGACGTCGCGCTCCTCGCCGTCGAGGCCGCGCACGCGCAGGCGGACGACCTCGTCCGGCGGCAGCGTGAGCACCGCGGCCACGTCGAGGCCGGGATCGACCGCCCGGTCGTTGACCATCAGGATCGTCTCGCCGGCGCGCAGGAGGCTGCGCTTCCGCGCGGCCGGCGTCTCGGGGACCACGTCGCGGATGAGCCAGCCCGGACCCTTGTGGCTCTCGTCGAAGCGGGCGCCGAGATGGACCGTGCGCTCGGCCCAGCCGCTCCCGCGTTGACGGCCCTCGGCCGAGGGCATGGAGCGCATGCTGAAACCGAGGTGCGAGCCGTTCAGCTCGCCGAGCATCATGTTGCAGACGGTCGAAAGCGCGCGGGCATCGACGCAGGTCGCCGCCATCGCACCGTACTTGCGGCGAACCTCGGCCCAGTTGCTGTTGCCGAGGCGCCCGTCGTAGAAGCCGTCGCGCATGGCGCGCCAGGCCTGGTCGAAGACCGCCTTCGAGAAGGCCTTCAGGTCGATGGTCTGGCGCACCTCGACGGCGTGTTCGGTGACCTTGCCGTTCTTGTCGAGGAGGGCGGGCTTGCCGCCGGCGATGCCGCCGAGCTGCTTGGCCTCGGGCAGCACCCGCAGCGAGAAGGGCGGGCTGGCGCAGAAGAGCTTGGGGGAGCGCGCCTCGGGGAACTCCACCGAGTAGAGCCCGCTCTTGCCGCCGATCGAGGCCCGGAAGAGCAGCTTCGAGCCCTCGGGCCAGAAGATGAGCGATCCCTCGCGGCTGTTGGGCACCGAGATCCGCCGGAGCCGGTCGCGGATGCCCTCGAAGTCGATCCGGACCAGCTTCTCGTCCTTCTTGCTCTCCGCGGCCTCGCCCTTCTTCTCCTCGCCCTTCGCGGTCTTGTCACCGTCCTCGGCGGGTCGCGACTCTGCGGGCGCGCTGGTCGGACGGCTGCGCGCGGCCGTCTTCTTGCCCTTCTTCATCGCCTCGAGCGCCTTCTCGAGCTTGCGATCGCGATCGGTCTCCTCGAAGGCCTCGTCGGTGAGATAGACCCAGGCCACATCGACCTCGTCGCCCCAGCGCCGGCCGGTGAAGGCGATCACCTTGCCGTCGGGCGACCAGACCGGATCGCCGTCGTTGTCGGGATGGCAGGAGAGGTTGAAGCGCTCGCGGGAGCCGTCGAGAGGGGCGATCCAGACGTCGTTGTTGAAGTCGTCGTCGGCCTGCGAGTAGACGATCCACCTGCCGTCGGGCGAGAAGTCGTAGCGCAGCCGGTTCCAGGAGGGCACCAGCATGCGGCTCTCGCTGCCGTCCGGTTTCATCAGCATCAGGTCGCCGCGATCGCGCGTGAGGGCGACGAGGCCGGCCTCGCCGGGTACGCGGACGAGGTCCGTCTCGACGTTCTCGTCGGCGGTGACGGCCTTCAGGACGAAGCTCTCGTTCTGCCAGAAGTAGAGCTTCTCGTCGCTCCGCGTGGCCTGCCAGACGTCGCTGCGACCCCCGGTGTCGGACACGAAGAGCAGGGTCTCGTCATCGACGAAGAGGGGGGCGCGCTCCTCCTCGGGCGTCTGGGTGACCCGGACCGGCTCCTTCAGGACCGCGTCCATCACGAAGAGATCGCCGCCGGCGATGAAGGCCATCATCTTGCCGTCCGGCGTGAAGCTCACGTCGTCGGCGCTGGTGATCGTCGTGCGCACGATCTCGTCGGGGGCGCCGTCGCCGGCATCGACGAGCTCGATCTTGCGCGCCGTGCCGCTCGCCACGTCGAGGACCATGACGTCGAAGAGCCGGCGGAATGCCGCGGTCTTGCGATCACGCGAGACGGTCAGGAAGTAGGCGCCGTCGTCCTCGAAGTCGGTCATCTGCTGCTTCGACCTGGAGCGCCAGACGTTGAAGGTGCCGTCCTCCTCCGAGACGTAGAGGTAGTCGGCGCCGGCGAGCGCCGCGGGAAAGCGGCAGCTGTAGTCCTCGCGACGAAGGAGTTCGTGCTCGCCGGTCGCCATCGTGTAGCGCCAGAGCTGGCTGGCCTGGGCCCCGCGGTAGCGCTTGCGGTAGAGCGGGGCATTCTCACGGACGTAGAGGATCGCCTTGCCGTCCGCGGTCAGGGCGGCCTCCTCGCTGTAGGCGTCGAAGAGGACCGTCGGGGCCCGATCGGCCTCGAGGGGTTGCTTCATCAGCCGGTCGGCGTGACGCCAGAAGTGGTCGCGTTGCGCCGAGACCAGAAGCCCCGAGCCGTCCGGGAACCACTCGAGCAGGCGGAAGCCCTCGCCGTGGCGGGTCAGGCGTCGCGGCGGGCCGCCGGCGGCCGGCATCAGCCAGATCTGGTTGCCGCCCTCCCGATCCGAGACGAAGGCGATCGTCTTGCCGTCGGGCGAGAAGGCCGGCTGGTCGTCGTCCGCCTCGTGGAAGGTCAGGCGCCGGGCCGCGCCGCCCTCGACGGGCGCGGTCCAGACGTCGCCGCGCCAGGCGAAGGCGATGGTCTTGCCGTCGGGCGAGAGCGCGAGGTCCTCGGCGAGGCGGATCGGCGTCTGGGAGGGGGCCGGCAGAGCCAGCAGGGCGACCAGCAGGAGCATGGTCGGCGCGAACGAGAATCGAGCGATCATCGGGGGTCTCCGTTACCGGTGTTCGGGGCCCTTCTTGCAGGGCCGGGTATCCTCCCACAGCCTCTCTTCGTCGTCCATGTCCGGGGAAGAGTGAATGCCTCGTTCTCGCGGGCGGCCGCTTCTGGTAGATTCGGGCCATGAACGCGCTCCGACTCGGGGCGATCGCCGTTTCACTCGCTTCGGTTCTTCTACTCGTCTGTTGCAGCCCGGGCGGCGATCAGCCTCCCCGCGGAGCGTCCGCCGATGCCCCGGACGCTCGTTTCGTCTTCCTCGAAGACGGCGCGGGAATCGATTTCGAGCATCACCTCGTCAGGACCGGCACCTTCAACATCGCGGAGGTCATCGGTTGCGGTCTCGCCGTCTTCGATGCCGACGGCGACGGCGACCTCGATCTGCTCGCCCTCGACGCCGGCAAGCTCGACGTCGGCGCGCCCAATCGCCTCTACCTGCGGGGCGAGGACGGCCGCTACGTCGAGGCGGACGGCGGGCCCGGTCTCGAACGCTCCGACTTCAGCACCGGTCTCGCGCTGGGCGACGTGGACAACGACGGCGACCTCGACGTCTTCGTCGGCAACATCGGGCCCGACGTCATCCTCATCAATGACGGCCGGGGCCGCTTCGAGGCCCTGGACCCCGCGCAGTCGGGCATCGGCGACCCCGGCTACGCGACATCGGCCGTCTTCTTCGACTACGACCTGGACGGTCTGCTCGACCTCTACGTCTGCCGCTACGTCATCCTCGACCCGAGCAAGCGTTGCCCCGGCATCGACGGTCGCGACGACTACTGCCACCCGGCCGTCTACCAGGCGCCCTCCGACCTGCTCTATCGCAATCTCGGCGGCGGGCGCTTCCAGGACGTGAGCGCGGAGATGGGCATCGACAGGCAGGGCAGCTACGGGCTGGGCGTCGTCGCGCTCGATGCCGACGACGACGGTTGGCTCGATGTCTACGTCGCGAACGACTCGCGCCCGAATTTCCTGTGGATCAACAAGAAGGGCAAGGGCTTCAAGGAGGAGGCGCTCGCTCACGGTCTCGCGGTGAACGGTCAGGGCATGCCCGAGGCGAGCATGGGGATCGCGGTGGGCGACGTCGACGGCAACGGCCTGATCGACATCTTCATCACCCATCTGCGCGCCGAGAGCAATACCCTCTACCTGCGCGAGAAGGGCGGCTTCATGGACGGGACCGCGCGCGCCCGTCTGGCCGTGCCCAGCATGGCAGCGACCGGATTCGGCACCTCGCTCTTCGACATGGACAACGACATGGACCTCGATCTGGCGATCGCCAACGGTTCGGTCGGCCGTCTGGAGCGGCCCCTGCCGGGAGCCATCGAGGGGTCCGAGTGGGAGTACTACTCCGAGCCGAATCACCTCTACGAGAACACGGGCACCGCCTTCGAGATGGCGAACGGGATCGGCGGAGGCTTCTGCACCGAGATCGAGACCAGCCGGGCGCTCGTCGCCGCCGACCTCGATCAGGACGGCGATGTCGATCTCGTCGTCGGCAGCTGCAGCGCACCGCTCCGGCTCTACGAGAATCGCGGCCCGGTCGGCAACTACATCAAGATCCGCGCGGTGGACGACGAACTCCGCCGTGACGCCCTGGGCGCCGTCGTCACCGTCCGGATCGGCGATCGACGCCTGCAGCGGCGCATCGCCTACGACGGTTCCTACCTGTGCTCGGTCGCCGAGCCGGCCCACTTCGGGATCGGCGACGCCGAGGGGGTCGATGAGGTCGAGATCGTCTGGCCGGGCGGCGAGAAGCAGGTCTTCGGGCCTCTCCCCGCCAATCGCAGCCATGTCCTGAAGAGGGGTCCTCGATGAAGCGCCTTCTCCCGGCCCTGGCCCTGCTGGTGCTCGCCGCCTGCGGCGGGCCCGACCTCCCGGAGGTCCCTCCGCGACCCGACGTGGGCGAGATGGAGCCCGCGGTGCGGGCCGCGATCGAGGAGTCCTACGACCGTCTCGCCGCCGAGCCGAGCATCGAGCACTTCGAGGACTACGCGCGGGTGGCGCAGACCTACGGCCTGACGGACGATGCCGTCGCCGTCTGGGAGTCGCTGATGGCGACCTCGGGCACGAACTTCAAACGCGCCTACCTGGCCGGCCGTGCCGTTCTCCGCACCGATCCGGACCGTGCCCGCAGGCACTTCGAGGCCGCCCTCGAGATCGACCCGAGCTACGACGCCCTCAACATCTGCATGGCCGAACTGCTCGAGAACGCCGACGAGATCGATCGCGCCGAGAAACTCTACCGCGCCGCGGCGGCCGGCGACCGCTCCGGAACCGTCCCCTTCGCCCTCGGCCGCATCGCCTTCCAGCGCGGGAACTACGATGGCGCCCTGAAGGACCTCGAGGCAGCGCGCCGCATCGTTCCCGAGCACCGCCCTCTGCTCAGTCTCTACGCC
>JBFIHP010000057.1:0-9788 GCA_041601735.1 Planctomycetota bacterium
ATCGACATGGATCGCCTGATGGAGGTCATCAAGACCGCCGTCGATCCGCTCTGGGAAGAGGACGAGGGCAACCGCCTGTCGCCCAAGGCCGGCACCCTGATCGTGCGCCAGACCCCCGAGAAGCAGCGCCTCGTGCGCAAGCTCCTCAACGACCTGCGCAAGAACACGGGCATCCAGGTCTCGATCGAGAGCCGATTCATCACCGTCGAGAACAACTTCCTGCAGGACATCGGCGTGGACCTTCGCGGTCTCGGCGATGACACCGCCGGCGTCGGCGTTCCCGGACCGGGCACCTCCCGCACCTTCGATGATTTCGGTCAGGCCGGCAGCGGCTTCGGCACCTCGAGCGTCCCCACCGGACTCGGTACGGACAACAGCTCGGGCGTGTTCTTCTCGGACCGCGAGGGCAACTACGACGTCCGCTCGCGCGCCGAGAACCTCTTCGACGAGCAGCTCGGCAACCCGACCACGCTCGACAACTCGGGCGGCGTCAGCTTCCAGTTCGCCTACCTCGACGACGTCCAGCTCGAGGCCATCCTCCGCGCCGTGCAGAAGTACGAGCGCATCAACACCGTGACCGCGCCGCGCCTGATGGTCTACAACACCCAGCGCGCGCACCTGACGGTGCTGAATGAGGTCGCCTACGTGAAGGACTTCGACGTCGAGATCGCCCAGGCCGCGGTCATCGCCGATCCGATCATCGACAAGGTGCGCGAGGGCGTCGTCCTCGACGTGCGGCCGATCGTCTCGCACGACCGCCGCTACGTGACCCTCGAGCTGCGTCCCACCGTGGCGACCCTGGTCCGCCCGATCCGCAACTTCACGACCAACCTGGCGAACGGCTCGGCCGTCACCCTGCAGCTCCCCGAGCTGCAGAAGCAGAGCGTGAACACCACCGTCGTCGTTCCCGACGGCGGAACGCTGCTCCTGGGCGGCATGAAGTTCGCCGAGGAGAAGACCCTCGACTCGGGCATCCCGGTCCTGAAGGACGTCCCGATCCTCGGCTACTTCTTCTCGCGCAACGGCAAGTACACGGCCATGCGGGACCTGATCATCCTCCTCAAGGTGAAGATCATCATCCTGCCGGAGATGGAGCCGACCGGCGACAGCGCCGCCGAGCTCCTCTCCAGTCGCTGAGCCTCGGGCCGGCGGCGACCTTTTGTCGATGGAAGGCCCCCCGCAACCGGGGGGCCTTCGTCTTTGGCCCGAATCGCTTTTGAATGAACCCTGAAGGATAAGGGGAGTTTGGTACCATACCTTCCCCTCGAGCCCTGGGGACGAAAGCGGCAGCCCATGCGCGCTACCGCCGGTCGTCCAGGCACCTTCCCCACGGACCCGGCCGACAGCTGTCGGCAACGAATGGACCAGCTCGCGCATGCGAACTGAAGGAAAGGATCTATCTTCGATGAGATCGATCTCGATGACGAAAGTCGCGACCGCCGGCCTCCTTGCTCTTTTCTGCTTCCTCGGCACGGCTCCTCTCGATGCGCAGTCCTACCGCTACGAGTGGGCGACGCGCCTGATGGAGGACTACCGCTTCGACGACATGGCCGAGTCCGTGTTTCGCGGCATGACCGAGAGCTCGGACTCGACCGAACAGCTCTGGGGCCGCAAGGGGCTCGCCGCCCTGAAGCGTCGCCAGGCCCTGCGCGCCGAGGACTTCAAGACCCGTGATTCCCTCAACGAGGAATCGCTCGGCATGTACCGCAAGGTCGCCGAGGGTCTCCCCCGAGGGACGACCGGCTACTTCAAGGTCCTCTTCGAGTTCGCCGACACCCTGCAGAGCGTCGTCGCCGAGGACATCGAACTCATCGAGGCGGGCAAGGTCTCCTCCGATCTCTACGAGGACACGGTGAAGCGCGACGAGAATCGTCTCGCCGAGGCGGAGCAGATCTACGTGCGCGCTCAGGGCAGCTTCGACGAGAACTCGCCCGAGCAGGCCATCCAGGACCTCATCAAGGAGGGCATCCTGAGCCAGCAGCGCGTTCGTCTTCTCCGCGCCGAGCTCATCGGCACCGACAAGAAGAAGCTGCGCTCGCCGACTCGGGTGACCATCCTGGTCGAGGCCCGTGACGGCCTCGAGGACTTCGGCATCCTCAACGAGGGCACCCTCTGGGGCTACTGGTCCTACCTCTGGATGGGCCGCGTCATGGCGGCGCTCTTCGAGAGCCAGGAGCCGGGCGTCACGCCCTCGGACGTCCTGATCGCCTACGACGCCGTCTTCCGCGACCTGATCTCGGGCGCCGAGCAGCCCGACAACTACTGGGTCTACATGGGCAGCCTCGCTCACAACTGGGCCTTCCAGTTCCTGAACCGCCACGGGCTCACCGAAGAGGTCGTGAAGCGCGGCGAGATGATGCGCAAGACCTTCAAGGAGAAGGAGCTGAGCTACGAGTTCAACGGCCAGATGGCGCTCATCGAACTCGCTCGCGCCTACCAGAACTCCGGCCGCTCGGCCGAGGCCCTCGAGGTCGCGGCCTTCGTCTCCGACAAGGGCGGCTACGCGGGGCAGGAGGCCGACAAGATCATGAGCCTCGTGATCCGCACCGCGGCCAACAAGGAGCAGTTCCCGCCGGAGATCCTGGCGGCCGGCGCCAACGGCGCCTACGTCGCGGCGGCCAAGAACCCCGAGAAGTACCGCGAGGCCATCGAGCTCTACCAGAACGTCGTGGCGAACCTCGAGCAGATCGCGGACCCGGTCCAGCGCGACCTGGTCGGCCGCAACGCGCTCTACCGCATCGGCCGGGCCTACGATTCCCTCGGGCTGGACATGGAGTCCTACGTCTCGCTCGAGCAGTGCTATCGCCGGTTCAACACCGAGAACACCGGCGACGACCAGAACATCAACCAGCGCGTCGCCGACTACTGGATCGCCGTCGCCAAGGACATCGTCGCGGCCACCGGCGGCTCGGCCTTCGCGCGCGACCTGCAGAGCCGCGCCTCCGATCAGGTCATCAAGAGCCCGCCGAAGGGCAGCGTGTCGAGCCCGACCAAGCTGATGTGGGACAAGGCCGAAGGCCTGCGCGCCCAGAAGCAGTACGCCGAGGCGCTCAAGATCTACCGCGACATCGTCAAGATCCCCTCGGAGTACCAGGAGCGGGCGATGGTCAAGGCCGCGGTCGTGAACGTCCTGGTCCTGAAGGAGAAGGACACGCTGACCGCTGGCGACTGGACCGGCGCGGCCGCCGAGTTCGAGAAGTTCATCAGCTACGCCGCGGACAATCCGCCGAAGGACGACGCGGCGAAGGAGGCGCGCAAGACCGCCACCGTCGAGGCCTGGTTCCAGATCTCGGAGTGCTACAGCGAAGCCGCGCAGCTGGAGGAGGACCTCGCCGTCAAGAAGGCCCACCTCGAGAAGATCGTCACCGCGGTCGATCAGGTCCTCGACCGGAGCAGCGACAACAACGTCCAGCAGCACGCGCGCTACAACATCCTCGGAGCCCTGGTCGATCTGGGCAGCAAGGACTGGAAGCGCGTCGTCTCCCTCTTCGACCAGATGATGGCGGCCGACCCCGAGCACAAGCTCATGCAGAACGCCGCCATCAAGACCGGCAAGTTCGTCGATGCCGCCGCCGAGGCGATGCCCGTGGAGTCCAGCGAGGACGTCGCCGCGAGAGACGCTCTGCTGAAGGAGTCGGCGCGGATCTGGTGGATCTGGCTGCAGAAGCGCGATCCGAAGGATTCGAAGAACTGGTACTACGTCCTCAAGAAGTTCGACGACCTCGGGGACTGGCCCAACTCGAAGCTCATCGCCGAGGCCTCGCTGAAGCGCGTCGGCGGCAAGAAGAGCGACAAGTACGTCCGTTACTTCGAACGCAGTCTGGCCAACTCGACCCTCGAGATGGCGAAGCAGGCCTACAAGGACGGCAACAAGGAGGAGACCGACCGCCTCTTTGCCCAGGCCCGTCCGGTCTACGCCGAACTCGTCGGTCCCAGCAACAACGCGACCAATGACGTCCTCGAGCAGGCCGCGCAGGTCTTCGGCGGCTTCCTCGTCGGTCCGAATGCCCGCGGCAACTACGAGTTCTACCAGGGCAACGCCGAGTACGAGCGAGCCGTGACCATCTGGAGCACCCTCGAGCGTCGCTTCAAGCAGGCCATGGACGCGGCCAAGACCAATGCGGAGCGCGACTCGGCGAACCGGGCCTATCAGCGGGCCAAGTTCTACAAGTTCCTCGCCTACTACCAGAACATCAAGAACGAGCCGTCCCAGACCCGCCGTCTGCGCGACCAGGTCGATGCCGTGTTCCTGCGGGAGAAGGGCAGCCCCGGTGGTGCGGAGTTCACTCCGATGTGGCGCTGGCTCAAGGACCAGCTCTGATCAGGCGGCGAATCGAGAGAAGGAAGACTGAATCCATGAAGACGCTCAACTTTGTGCTGGCGGCCTTGCTCCTCCTCGCGCTTCCCGCGCGGGCCGACACGATCGTGGTCCGCGGCAAGCCTGCGATCGCGGGCGTGCGGGTCACCTCGGAGAGCTACAAGGAGATCACCTACACCCTGAACGGCAAGAGGCAGACGATCCCCGCCGGCGACGTCATCGCGGTCATCTTCGATCGGCCTCCGATCAACTACCGGCTCGGCGTCGAACGCTACAACCTCGGCGACTTCGTCGAGGCCGCCTCGCGTCTCAGCCTCGCGCTGGGCGAAGGTGCCGAGGATCAGGCCTGGGTGAAGGAGTACGCCTACTTCTACCTCGGCAAGGCCCAGCTTGCCTCCGGCCAGTACGGCGACGCGATCGCCTCGCTCGAAAGCATGGTCAAGCTGAAGGCCGAGAGCCGCCTCTACCCTCAGGCGACCCTGGCCCTGGCGCGTGCCCGGACCCTCTCGGGTTCGCATGACGAGGCCCAGAAGATCCTGAAGAACCTCGGCGACGTGATCGACCAGCAGAAGATCGGGGGCAACTGGGCGGAGCGGGTCAAGATCGCCCGGGCCGAGGCCCTCATCGGGGCCGGCAAGTTCGATCCGGCCGCCGAGATGGTGAAGGGGGTCTATTCCGCGCTCTCCGGCGCCAAGACCGCCTTCGAGGTCGAGCTGGCGATGCACGCCAAGAGCATCCAGCTCGAGGCCCACATCCTCAACGAGGATCTGCCGAAGGCCAAGTTCGTGGTCGAGGACCTCCGCAGCGCCGCCTCCGGCGGCGATTCGGCACCCCAGGCCGCGATGCGGAACGCCCGGGCGGCGATGATCCTCGCCGAGGCGGATCCCCGACCGGAGGACCTCCTGAACGCCGCCTACGACCTCGCACGCGTGCGCGCAGAAAATTTCACGGTCGTTTCCGAGTTGCCGAGAACTTGCTACCTTCTTGGCCTCATTCATCTGAAACTCGACGGCACCCTCGCCAAGGCGAAGGACCTCGCCAGATCCTATTTCGAGGAGGCGAGACGGCAGTACCCGGAGTCCCGGGAGGCCGTGCTGGCGAAGGAAAAGCTGAAGTCCATGTAGGATCGATCAACCGGGACCTTCCCTTCGGAACGGTCCGGAGTAGGGTGGCGGCGGACTGATCGTCGGCATCAGGGAAACGGGAGTCGAGCCGCGGCTCGGTCCCAGCTTAGAGACGGGAGAAGCAACGGAATCATGCGCATCAAGACCTCGTTCATCATGACGGCGACCGCCTTCCTCGTGATGGCTTCGCCGGCTTTCGCCGCTGGCGCCAAGAAGCTGCTGACCGGCGGTGGCGCCATCGGCTACCTGCTCTGGTTCCTTTCCGTGGTCGGCATCGCCCTCATCATCGAGCACTTCATCAACGTGCGCCGCGAGAAGCTCGCGCCGCCGGAGCTCATCGACGAGCTCGAGACGCTCCTGAACGAGGGTCAGTACCAGGAGGCGCTCGAGCTCTGCGAGCAGGAGCCCAACTTCCTGACCAACATCATGGCTGCCGCCCTGCCGAAGATGGAGCACGGTTACGACTCGATGGAGCAGGCCGCTCACGACATCTCCGAAGAGGAGGCGATCAAGCTGCACTCCAAGGTCAGCTGGCTGTCGCTGCTGTCGGCGATCTCGCCCATGCTCGGACTGCTCGGAACCGTCTGGGGCATGATCGGCGCCTTCGACGTCATCGCCGAGTCGGCCGCGCCGGAGCCCTCCGACTTCGCCGGTACCATCTCGCTCGCGCTCATCACGACCGTTCTCGGTCTGATCGTCGCCATCCCGATGATGATCGGCTTCTTCTACTTCCGGAACAAGGTGACGCGCATCGTCCTCGAGATCGGCGCCATCTCGGAAGACATGCTGGACCGCTTCCGCAACCACTGATCGCGGTCGCATGAGGACGGGGCCGGGGAGCAACCCCGCCCCGTTTCCTCCGATCGGCAATCGAAGGGAAGCGGACCCAGAACACCCGTCAAGGGAGCGGAAACATGGCCAAAAAGAAGATCAGGGAACACATCGTCCCGGACTCGGACGTCGAGCTGGACATGACGCCGATGATCGACATCGTGTTCCAGATGATTCTCTTCTTCATCATCATCACCGACTTCAGCCAGAAGGAGATCGCCCTGTTGAAGCTCCCCTGGTCCACGGTCGGCATCGACGACGAGGGTGAGGATGCGACCAGGCTCGTGATCAATGTCACGGCCCCCATTCCGACCGGAGCGTCGCTCCTGCAGTGGTCGGAGCGGAAGCGGGAGCAGTCGGACAAGATCATGATCAAGGGCAAGTACGTCGGCTTCCGGGAGCTCTACGAGATCCTGCAGGGCGCCGGCGTCCAGAACCCGAGGTTCCGGGAACCGGACAACGAGAAGCTCTCCAGTCGCAGTGTTCTGGTTCGTTGCGACAGCGCTCAGGCCTTCGATTACGTGAAGGGCGTGCTTCAGGTCTGCGCCAGCCCGGAGATCGCGATCTACAAGATCGAGATCGCGACGGCGGAGAAGGAACACGACGACGCGGCCGGCGACAACTAGTTAGCTCGGGAGGACCTAAGAGACATGGCCAAGAAGAAGAAAATCGACGAGAAGGTCGAGCTGAACATGACGCCGATGATCGACGTCACCTTCCAGCTCCTCATCTTCTTCATCGTGACGATGAAGTTCCGTCTCCTCGAGAAGAAGCTCCTCTCGCACCTGCCGACGGACTTCGGTCTCAACAACTCGACCGACCCGGTCGAGGAGAACTTCGTCACCGTCAAGCTGCGTCAGCGGCGCGACAAGCCGGGCATGCGTCTGGCAGAGCAGTCCACGGAGTACTTCATCGAGACCCGTGAGGTCGAAGGCCGGACCAAGCAGGAGATCTACAAGAAGATCCTGACCGAGATCAGCAGCTTCCGGACCCAGCTGAAGGACGCCAGGGGCAAGATCGACGCCGGTCGCGGCGTGCCTCACCAGGAGGTCGTGAGCGTGCTCGATCTCTTCCACAAGGCGAACTTCGAGTCGATCACCTTCGTCGGACTGACGACCACCAAGAACGTGGTCGACGGCGAGATGTGGTTCAACAAGCTGCGTACGGAACTCCGCTCTCCGGTCCAGTGAAACCGTTCGAAGCAGGCGCAGTCATCGCGTCCCTCGCGATCTGCGCCTGCGTTCTGTTCATCCCCGCCTGCGGCGAATCGAGTGACGATCGGGCCTCCGCCGGTCCCGGCCTCGACGTCATCCTCATCACCCTGGACACGACCCGGGCCGATCACCTCGGCTGCTACGGTCGTCTTCGCGGTGAGCTCTCACCGACTCCGGCGCTCGACGCCCTGGCCCGTGACGGCCGGGCCTTCAGCCGGGCGCAGGCCTCGACACCGCTCACCCTTCCCTCCCACGCCACGATGCTGACCGGCCTCGAACCGCCGCAGCACGGCGTTCGCGAGAACAACGACTTCCGGCTGGCGGCGCGGAGCGAGCGGCGCTTCGCGACCATCTCGGAGCGGCTGCGCGATCTCGGCATGCACACCGCCGGCTTCGTCAGCGCCCGGGTGCTGGCACGCGACTTCGGGCTCGACGCGGGATTCGACCACTGGGACGAGGTCGAGGCCGGTGGCGGCGGTCAGCTGCACTTCGACGAGCGTGACGCGGTCGCCACGACGGATCGGGTCCTGGAGCATCTCGACGGACTGGGAAGCGAGAAGATCTTCCTCTGGGTCCATTACTTCGATCCGCATCATCCGCACGAACAGCACGGCGGCCGCGCCGGCGAAGCGGCCCGGATCTTCGGCAGCGCCTACGACGGCGAGATCAGCCACATGGACGGGCAGATCGCTCGGCTCGTCGCGGCCCTGAAGGAGGCCGGGCGCTACGACGACGCCCTCATCCTCTGCGTCGGCGATCACGGCGAGGGCCTGGGCGATCACGGCGAGGAGACCCACGGCTTCCTGTTGCATCAGGCAACCATGCGGGTGCCCTTCATCGTCAAGCCGCCCCGCGGCCTGTCCCTGCCCGCCGACCTGCCGGTGGCGACCGCCGACGTGGCGCCGACGATCGCGGCGCTCGTAGGTGTCGAGTTCGATGGACCGGCCCTCGCGGGCCGCGACGTCTTCAGCCTCGAGGACGAGCCGCGGCCGCTCTACGGCGAGACCGTGCATCCCTTTCGCCAGTTCGGCTGGGACGCCCTGTTCAGCCTGATCCTCGGCGACCTCAAGGTCGTGGTCGGCGGCGGGCGAAGGGAGCTCTTCGATCTCGCGGCGGATCCGGTCGAGGCGGTCGATCTCGCCATGGGGCGGCCCGAGGACGCGGCTCGCATGGAGCGACTCCTGCGCGCGCATCGCCAGGAGATGGGAGCCCGCGAGCTCTACCTCGCCGCCGATCCGCGCGTCGCCGAACTGAACGGACTGCGCGCCAACGGCTACGCGGGCGGACCTTCGAAGGACGTCCCCGAGGAGCCGCAGCCCGATGCTGCGCTCGCGCATCCGGCCGACAAGCTGGAGACCGTGAGCCTCCTCGACGAACTCACTCGCGCCGTCGATCGCCTGCGCGCGCTCCAGGGTGATGCGCGGCAACGGGAACTCTACGTCCGTGCGGAGGAGATCGTCCGCATCCTCGCGAGCCGCGACGGCGACAGTCCCGCGGTCCTCTTCTGGATCGGGCGCGCGAGCCTCCTGCTGGCCCAGAGCGGTTCGGCCGCGGAGCTGGGCGAGACCGTCCGACGGCGGCTGCTCGACCGGGCGCTCGAAGACCTCGCCGCCTACGGTCGCCTCCGGCCGCTGGATCACCGGGCGCTCAACATGCGCCACCTCGCGCATCTCGAACTCGCCGGATCCGACGTCGGCAAGGAGCCTCTGGAGACCATCGTCCGGGAGTTCCGGGTCCAGGAGGCCCGGGGTCTCGCCGACGGCCTCGCTCACGCGCTCTGCGGTCGCGCGCTCGAGGGGCTCGGCCGCAAGCCCGAAGCCCTGGAACGCTTCAGCCGGGCGGCCGAACTCGCTCCCGAGCGCAGGAGCTTCGCCCTCGATCGCGATCGGCTCGCGCGCGAGCTCGAGAAGGGGGACTGAGCGCGCGCCGGTGCGCCGGCTTCAGGTGCTGTCGGGAAAGTGGTATGCGGTCGCGCGGACGTACGGTGCCAGACGTACGGTGCCAGGCACTTTCCGCCGGGGCGCATGACGATTCTGGTTCTCGGACGACCCGGAGAGCGCCCCGGCAGAAAGGTCCAGGCACCCTCCGTCCGCTCGACTCCGGTCGTGGTCGGTTTTCCGACAGCACCTTCAGCCGGCATTCTTCGCTCGCGGACGAGAGGCAGGCCGGCTTCAGGTGCTGTCGGGAAAGTGGCATGCGGTCGCGCGGACGTACGGTGCCAGGCACTTTCCGCCGGGGCGCATGACGATTCTGGTTCTCGGACGACCCGGAGAGCGCCCCGGCAGAAAGGTCCAGGCACCC
>JBFIHP010000058.1:0-9768 GCA_041601735.1 Planctomycetota bacterium
CTGGCCGAGATCGAGGCCGCGCTCGCGATCGCGCCCGACCAGACCGAACTGCTCGCCTACCGGCTCGGCGTCCTCTACCGCAGCGAGCGCTGGGCCGACTTCCTCGCCGCCTGCGCCGAGGTGGAGGGCAAGCTCAGCCTCGACCTCGGGCGGATGCTCGACGCGAACGCGAGGCTCGGTCGCGTGGTCGAGGCCGAGGCCCTCTTCCTCCGGATGTTCGACGAGGGCTACTCGGGGCGGAACGAACCCTTCATGTACCTGTCGCGGGCCTGGGCCGAGGGCGCGCGGCTCGAGGACCAGATCCGCGTCCTCAGGCTGCTGCTCGAGAAGCGACCCGAGGAATGGCTCGGCCGGTACTACCTCGGCTACGCGCTCGCCGTGGCGGGCCGCCTGCCGGAGGCGCGCCGGGCCTTCGAGAGCTACCTCGAGAACGACCCGGACAACGTGACGACTCTCGCCCATCTCGTCCGCATCGCCCGGCTCGAGGGCCGACTCGGCGACGCGCGCAGGCTCGGCGAGTCGCTGCTCGGACGACACCCCGATTCCGAGGCCGCCAGGACCGAGACCGCCGAGGTCGTGCTGGCGCTGGTCGAGGCCAAGCAGTTCCCCGTCGCGCTGGCCTTGCACTCGCGCCTCTACGACCTCGATCCGGAGGACCCGGACCTCGCGCGCAACCAGGCCGTCCTCCTGAAGGAGAACGGCCTGCTCGAGGAATCCCTCGCGATCATGTCCCAGCTGGTCGCGGAGGCGCCGGTCGCGACCTCGCGCCTGGCCTCGTTCATGAACGACCGAGGGCTCTGCCTGATCGGGCTGGGACGCCTGGAGGAGGCGCTGGCGGCCTTCGAAGAGGCCGCGAAGACCTGGGAGCGCGAGGCCGACGCGCGCGAGAACCTGGGCGTGCTCCTGGCCCGACTCGGCAGGAAGGAGGAGGCGCGGCGCGCCCTGCTCGCCTCGATCGAGGCCCGTCGCGCCGAAGGTTCGACCGAGGTCATGGCCTTCGGGCGGGCCCGTTATCACCTCCGGGCGCTCGATCGACGGCCATGAGACTTGATGATCCAACTCCCGTCCGGCAGGGACGTAGCACGAGAGGCGGCGAAATCCGGCGTCCGGGACCTCCGGTCCTCGTTTGCCGGTCACGCCGGCTCGGTTTAGAATCCTCGCCGGCATCCATCAAAAGGGGGAACCCGTGACGATTTCCAGCCATCGACTCATCGCGAACGTCCTGTTCGCAGCTCTGATCCTGGCGCTCGCTCCGGCGAGCCTTCTCGCTGCGTCGGACCACTTCGTGACCGCCGCCGCCCCCCAGGAAGGGGAGAAGCCGGAGGCGGATGCGGAAGAGGCCAAGGCGGCTGCCGCGCCGGAAGCGGCAGCGCAGGACGAGAACGCCTTGCTCGTGCCCGAGAACAGGCTGAGCGAGAAGGACGTCAAGGAGCTCGAACCGCTCCTCACCGCGATCCTCGGCGATCCGCAGGAGCGTCGCGCCTTCGACGCCTTCGCCGAGAAGATCGAGGCCTTCGAGAAGGAGAAGGGCTGGTCGCCGCTCGGCGACCCCGAGACCTGGCGCGTCATCTTCGAGCGTCACTTCTACGAGAGCATCCGCAAGGACCGCGTCTCGGGGACGGGGCGCGTGCAGAGCAACGAGGTCCTGGTGCAGATCAAGGGCGAGCTCTTCGCCTACGAGTACAACTACATCGTCCCGCGTGGTTACGACCACGAGAAACGCTGGCCGGTCATCCTCTGTCTGCACGACGAAGACTCGGACGGCTCGACCTACCTGAAGAAGATCTGGCAGGCCTCGAAGGCTGACAAGGATCTCTGCGAAGGCTTCATCCTCGTGGCGCCCGATCTGCGCGAGAAGACGCTGGAGAAGAAGTACCGGGAGGGCCGTTCGGTCGAGCGGCGGGTCGAGTGGTTCGATGCGAACTTCCTGCGGTCGATCCTCCTGCCGCTGAGCGAGATCCGCCAGCGCTTCCACTGCGATCCGACGGCCATCTTCATCGAGGGCGTGGGTACCGGAGCGGATGCGGCGATCGAGCTCGCGGCCATGGCGCCGGGGCGGTTCGCCGGCGTGATCAGCCGTCATGGCGGCCTGCGCGACATGAAGCTCCTGCCCGGACTCGAGGGTGCGAAGATCCTCGCCGTCGCCCGGGCCGAAGGCCCCTTCTACGAGGACAAGACGCCCCAGAAGGCCCTCATGGAGGCCTTCGTCAAGGCCCGCGACGAGAAGGTCATCGACTTCGAACTGGCCGAGATCGAGAAGATCGACCGCCTCACGCCGAAGCTCAGGGCCGGTCAGAAGATCGACCCGATCATCGACGGGAACGCGGCCATCGCCGACTTCGTGTCCCGAGTGAGGCTCGATCCCTATCCCACGACCCTGCGCATCGTCAACGGACCGACGGGTTTCAAGAGTCATCCTCTGGTGCGGATCTTCAGCCACGACATCAGCGAGGATGACTACCTCGACTTCCGCCTGCGCTTCGACCGATCGAAGAACCGCATCGAGGTCTCGGGCAAGGCCTTCTTCGGCTTCACGGTCTTCCTGAACGACCAGATCCTCGATCTCGACAAGCCGATCGAGGTCACCGTCAACGGCATCACGCTCGACAACCGGACCGCGGATCGCAGCACGAAGCAGCTCGTGACCGACATGACCGGAAAGCCGACCGACTACCACCAGGTCCTGCCCGGCCTCATCAAGATCGAGGTGCCGGACGAGCCGGTGAAGCAGGAGCCGAAGGAGGGTGAAGAGGGCGGCGGCGAGAAGCCGGCCGGAGATGGCGGCGACGAGAAGAAGTGACCGCCGCGGCGACACCGGGCCCATCGATGCGAGGTCCCCGAGCGATCGGGGGCCTCGTCGTCTTTCTGGTCCTGGGCGCCGTCGTCACGATGGTCCTCCGGTACCGATCCTCCCACGAGACGATCGAAGCCGGACCAGCCCTCGAGACCGGGGCGAGGCTCGAGATCGAGCCCGTCGCGTCACGACGGGCCCGGATCGACGTCGATCCCGCGCGGAGACTCTCCGCGACGGACCTCGCCCGCTTCGAGCCCCTCCTGCGCGCGGTCCTGGATTGGCCCCATGATCGCCACGTTCGCGATGACTTCGCGGTCGGCCGCAGGGAGGGTCTCTTCCAGGCCGAGAATACGCCGCCGAGAAGGCTCATGGAAGCGCTCCTTAAGGGGTGCGAGGATGAGTCCCTCGACTTCGAGTACGCCGAGTCCGAGCCGGTCGATCGCCTGACGTCGAAGCTGAAGGCCGGCCAGGGGATCGACCCCGTCATCGACGGCAACGCAGCCATCGCGGAGTTCGTGACGCGCGTGCGCCTCGACCCGCATCCGACGGGCCTGCGCATCGTCAACGGGCCGAGCGGCTTCAAGAGCCATCCCCTGCTGCGGGTCACGATCCATGAGGTTGCCGACGACCGCCATCTCGACCAGCGGTTGCGTTTCGATCGGGCGACGAACGGGATCGAGGTCTCCGGCGAGGCCTTCCATGGTTTCTCGCTCTGGCTGAACGACGGCCTTCTCGACCTCGACCGGCCTCGCGGTCCGGGTCAACGGGCAGGACCTCGAGTCGCAGCCGGTCGAGCGGAGCGTCAAGGTCATGCTCGACTACATGGTCTCTCGTCCCAACGACTACCACAGGGTGGACACCGCGGTGCTGATGGTCGAGACTCCCGACTGAATCACAGGATCATGCGCCGGGTCGATCGCAGTCGAGCAGGGAAAGAAGCGAGGTCGATGTGAAGCAGGACTCCAGAAAAGAGGGCGGGACGAGGGGAAGCCGGCTGTCCTGGGGCCTCGTCGTCTTCCTGGCCGGCGCGGGCACGATGCTCTTCGAGATCATCGCGCCGCGGATGCTCCAGCCCTGGTTCGGCTCCTCGGCCTTCGTCTGGACCAACGTCATCGGCGTGATCCTGCTCGCGCTCGCGCTCGGCTACGAGTTCGGGGGACGCCTCGCCGCGCGAGAGGGGAGGGCGGGACGCATCGCCCTCGGGCTCGCCGCCGCCGCGGGCATCGCCTTCGCCCTGATCCTCGTCCTGCCGGCCTTCGCCGGTTGGCTCCTCCCGAGCCCGGAGACCCTGGCCGCACTGGGCTCGCCGCGCGGCAAGCTCGAGACCGGTTCGCTCGTCTGCGCGGTCTTCCTGTTCGCGCCGCCGGTCTTCCTCCTGGCGACCGTATCGCCCCAGATCGTGCGCGAACTCGCCGATCTCGGCATGCCGGCCGGCCGGGCCGCGGGCCGCGTGTTCATGATGGGGACGCTCGGCAGCCTCGTCGGGACCTTCCTGCCGACCTACTTCCTGGTGCCGAGCTTCGGAACGCGGATCAGCATGGTGATCGCCGGTCTCATGCTGCTGGCCGCGGCCGCCGTGGCGATTCGCGGCGGCAGGCGGAAGACCCTCGTTCGCGCCGCGAGCGTCGCGCTCATCGGTCTCCTCTCGGGTGCCGCGGGGCTCTCGGGTCCGATCAGGCCCGCGCTCTCGGGCGAGACCCTGATCGTCGAGGAGGAGTCGGCCTATCAGTACCTCCGCGTCGTCGATGCTCGCGCGGTCGAGGACCCCGCGGTGACGGAGACGGTCCTGCGCATCGACGAGGGCCTGCTCGAGTTCCACTCGCTCAGGACCGAGGGTCGGATCGGCACGATGGGCAAGTACTACGACTACTTCGCCCTCCTTCCGACGCTCTTCTCGGAGGACCGCAAGCTGCGGGTGCTCGTCCTCGGCAGCGGCACCGGCACGATGGCGCGGCTCCTGCGCGACTTCTGGGGCGATCGCATCGAGATCGTGGTGAACGTCGAGGTCGATCCCGCCGTCGTCGCGCTCGAGGATCGCTTCGATCCGGGCGGCGATCGTTCGAGGTTCAGGACGATCGTGACCGACGGTCGCGCGGCGCTGCGCATGCTCGACGAGCGCTTCGACCTGGTGATGATCGACGCCTACGCCCGGCAGGTCGACATCCCCTTCCACATGACCACGGTCGAGTTCTTCGATCTGGTGAAGGAGCGCCTGGCGGCGGACGGCGTCGTCGCCGTCAACCTCAGCCTCGGCAGTCCGGAGAGCGCGATGGCGCGCGCGCTGGCGGCGAGTCTCGCGCGGGTCGGCGAGGTGCAGCAGGTCAACGTGCGCTACTGGCAGAACATGATGCTCTGGGCCCGGGCCGAGGAGGGCTCCGCGCTCTTCGAGGATGTCGCCGTCCCGCAGGAGCTCGGTGCCGTCGCCCTTCACGCCCGTCGTCACCAGTCGAAGATGAAACTCGGCGCGACCCTGACCGACGACTTCGCGCCGGTCGAGCGGCTCATGCGCGAAGCACTCGAGAAGCAGCCTTGAGAAGCCGCGGCCCCATGATCCTGTTGCTGTTGCTGTCGCTCACGGCCTCGCTGCGCGCCCAGTCGGGCTATGCCGAGGTCGAGCGGATCTACCGTGACTCCGCCGCCCCGGATCGGGAACTCGGGGCGATCCTCGAGGCCGAGCCCGAAAACCCCTGGGTCCTCGACTTCCTCGCTCTCGTCGAACGCGACCGCGGCCGGTGGGAGGAGGGCCTGAGCCTCGTGCAGAAGGCCTTCAGGCTGGACCCGAACCAGGCCTGGCATCGCAAGGTGCAGGGGGAGTTGTTGATGGCCGCCGGCCGTCCCGCCGAGGCCGCGCAGGCCTTCGCCGCCGCGGTCGAACGGGAGACCCGCGAAGAGGTGCGCTTCGCGCTCTTCCAGCAGCAGCAGGGCGCCGAACTGGCGGCCGCGCAACGGCGGGCGCAGGAGGAGGAGATGGCGGGCTTCGCCGCCCGGCTCCGCATCCTCGGTATCCTCGCCCTCGTCGTCACCGCCGCCGCCCTCGTCCTCGCCCTCCGCCGCTGATCCCCGAGGGCGGCACCCCTCCCTCGAACCTCCCGTCATACGGTGCCAGGCACCTTCCGCCGCAGTTTCCCATCAAATGGTGCCAGGCACCTTCCGCGGGTGATTTGCGGCGGAAGGTGCCTGGCACCGTATGCGGGTGATTTGCGGCGGAATGTGCCAGGCACCGTATGAGGACGAGACGAGCCGGCGACCCTGGGGTCGCCGGCTCGTTCGGGGATTCAGGTTCGTGGGCCGTCGCGGCTCAGGGCAAGACGGTGAGGATCGCGACGTCCGAGAGCGAGATTCCGTAGCCCGGAATCGGGTTCTTGGTGATCGGGTCGATCAGCGAGACCGGGTCCAGGACCACCCACTGGGCGAAGAACTGCTGGCCGATCCAGTAGGGGTTGTTCGCGATGCCGGTCGAGACCGAGCCGTAACCGCTGCCGTAGCTGCCCAGGGTGCCGCCCAGGGTGATCTGGTGGACGAAGGGCTGCTTGGGGCCGGAACCGACGCCGAGGGGCACGAAGCCGAAGAGGGTCTCGAACATCGTGTTCGGGCTGCCCGCCAGCAGGTAGGCATCCATACCGCCCCAGGCGCCGGAGACGCCCATCGTGAAGAAGGGATGCTGCAGGTTGGCCGGCTCCTCGGCGATGATGTGCGGGATGTTGCCCATCGAGTCGGGGAAGCCGGAGCCCGGGATCACGAGGGGATTCATGGCGCCGGTCTCGGTCCGCAGGGTGGGACGCGTGAAGGGACCGGTCTCGTTGGCGACCCGGGGGTCGGTGAGCCCGGTGCGGAGGAACTCCGCCAGATCGACGCGCTCCTGGGGCGAGAGGTTGAGCAGGATCATGTCCGGGTCCGGGAAGAGGACCGGCGCCTGGTTGCCGCCCAGCTGATAGAACTGGACGACCTGCAGGAGATCCTGGCCCGTCACGCTGCCGTTGTGGAAGAGGCGGCCCGCGTTCTGCTCGCGCAGGCCGACGTTGCGCAGCGAGGGCGTCTTCATCTTGCCGCGGTCCGCGATGTTGCCGGTCACGTCCTCACGACCCTTGTCGAAGTTCTGGTCGTGGCCGGTCACGCCGATGGCGTGGAAGAGATCGTCGGAGAAGAGCGGCGCCGGATGGCAGACCGCGCAGTTGCCGGGGCCGTTGAAGACGACGAGGCCGGCGGCCTGCTGGGCGTTCAGGGTGTTGGTGTCGAAGGGCGTCTGGTCGGCGACGAGCGAGCGCTCGTAGGTCGCGATCGCGAAGGCGATGCGCTGGACGGTGACCGCGGGGTCGCCGAAGGCCGCCGTGAACAGGGCCGGGTAGGTCGGGTTCGCGGTCAGGGCCGCGACGATGTCGGTCGGCAGGTTGCTGGCCAGGCGAAGCGGCTTCACCTTGCTGATCTTCTCGGTGATCTGCGCCCAGTTGCGACCCTCGTGGGCCATCTCGACGTCGGAGACCGGCGGGCCGACCGCCTGGCTCTCGAGCGCGCCGCCCGCCATGATGTCGATGTTGCCCGTCACCGGGTTCACGAACTGGCTGCGAGCGCGACCGTCCCAGAAGAGGTCGGTGAAGAAGGCGGAGTCGATCATCGAGGGTGTCTTGCGCCCCGTCCGCTGCAGGTCGGGGAAGAAGGTGCCGTCGTCGATCATCTGACCGCCGTTCAGCGCCCGGATGACGCCGCGCGAGCCGATGTTGTCGTCGAAGTTGTTCAGGATGCCGTCCGGACCCGGGTGGTTCGATCCCGCGAGGGCCGAGCGCGGGTCGCTGCCGCCCGCCGCCGGAATGTGGCAGGTGCCGCAGGCGACGGTGTTGGTCGAGCTGAGCTGCTCGTCCCAGAAGAGGATCTTGCCGAGGACTTCCTTGGCCGCGCCATAGGGGTTCTCGGGCGGGTAGGTCACGGTCGGGTAGGTCGACTGCGCATGCAGGGTCGAAGCGGCGACCAGCGCGACGACCGCGGCGAGGAGGAGGCTTTGGAATCGATGACGGGCCATGGGGTCTCACCTTCGATGGGGGAACGGGATTTCCGGCTCTGGTTTGGTCTTCCGCGAGCGGGAATCGGCAATGCGAATCTGGCGGGCGAAGCGAAGGGCACCGTTTCGCCGCGTCGCCGAGTATAAAGAACGCCTTCATCAATCGAAGGCTGGATCGGAAAAGCGCCCGGCCCCGACCTCCCGCGAGGTGCGGCAAAATGTCGCGCCCCGACCCGCTTCGTGGCGAAGCCGGCTTGCAGCTCGGTCGCCATGGGCGCAAACTCCCTCCATGAATGATCTTCCGCCCGAAATGCCGCCCGCCGTGGGCCTGCGTCGATTCCACAAGATCACCATGACCGCGGCGATCGCCTTCCTTCTCCTCCTGGCGCTGCGCTACGGGCGCCTGTTCCTCCGGGACGAGGAGCCGCGGCACGCGCTCTTCGGCGTCCTCGCTCTCGTGCTGGCCGGCTCGGTCCTCGTCTACCTCCGTCGCTTCGCCCGATCGGCCGATCTCGGCTGATCGACGTCTGCCGGAAGACCGGGCCGGGACCGGATTTGCTACGCTTGCCGCGCTTCGGGAGCCGATCAGTTGAGGACGCCGGCTCGGGCTGACCGGGGCCGATCCGAGAGAAGTCAGGGACCGGGCCCGACCCGGGTTGCAATCGATGAGCCTGAGCACGGAACAGACCGCCCACGTCCTCGCCGCCCTCGCGGCCCTGCTCGTCTTCTCGCACGGCTTCGGCTACCTCTTCGCCCACTACCGCCAACCGCGGGTCATCGGCGAGATCCTCGGCGGCCTCCTGCTCGGCCCGACCGTGCTCGGACTGGTCTTTCCGAGCATCCAGAGGAGCATCTTCCCGGACTGGGACGGGGCCACCTTTCCGGTCCTCGGCGCGGTCTACCAGCTCGGACTGCTCCTCCTGATGTTCTGTTCCGGGCTCGAGATCCACTCGAGTTTCGAGAAGGGCGAGCGCCGGACGGCGATCTTCACCGCCGGGACCGGCACGATCCTCCCCTTCATCCTGGGGCTGGCCCTGCTCGAAGCCGGCGAGTTCACCGGGATCTCGTTCCTCGACACCGCGCGCTTTCAGGGGCCGGCCGCCAACGACACCGCCTTCCTGCTGGTCTTCGCCATCGCCGTCGCGGTCACGAGCATCCCGGTCATCTCGCGCATCATGTTCGACCTCGGTCTGCTCGAGACCTCCTTCGCGCGCATCGTCCTCGGCGCCGCGGTGATCGAGGACATCATCCTCTACGTCGTGCTCGCCATGGCCCTGGGCATGGTGGGGGGCGACTCCGGGAGCAGTTTCGGACTGCAACATCTGCTCGGGATCGCGACCGATTCCGGCGGCGGCAAGCTCTACCACGTGATCGCTCCGCTCGCCTTCATCGGTCTGTCGCTCTTCGTGGGCCCCGGGCTCTTCGATCGGGTGAGAGGCTTTCGTTTCAACCTGCTCGCTCGCTCGAGTCCGATCGCCTTCCTTCTGGTCTTCATGCTCCTCATGACCGGCATCTGCGTCTTCCTCGGCGTGACGCCGATGTTCGGCGCCTTCGTGGCCGGCATGGTCGTGGGCACGAGGGTCGAGGATCTCAGCTCGGCGCGCGAGTCGATCAAGCAGTTCAGCTTCGCCTTCTTCATCCCGGTCTACTTCGCGATCGTCGGCCTGAAGCTCGATCTCGCCCGCAACTTCGAACTGCTCTATTTCCTCTTCTTCCTCGTCTTCGCCTGCGCCGCCAAGGCGCTGAGCGTCTACGGGGGCGCGCGCTACGCCGGGGAGACGCGCTCCGGCGCCAGCAACCTCGCGGTCGCGATGAACGCGCGCGGCGGCCCCGGAATCGTCCTGGCCTCCGTCGCCTTCGACCACGGCATCGTGAGCGAGTCCTTCTACGCCAAGCTCGTCATGGTCGCGGTCGTCACCTCTTTGCTCGCGGGCTCCTGGCTCGAGCGCGTGGTCAGGAGCGGCAAGCCCCTGCGCTGAAC
>JBFIHP010000059.1:0-9741 GCA_041601735.1 Planctomycetota bacterium
CCGAATAGTAGAGCTCGCGCTTGCCGTGATAGACGTAGCCGTCCTCGCTGCCCCAGTCACTCGGTCGCCCGAAGAAGCTCTCGATGTAGGTGAACTCCTCCTCGACCTGCCCTGAACGCGATTTCCACACCTTCTTCCGGATGCTGACCTCGCGGGTGGACCGGTTCTCCTCCGGCATGCGGACCTTCACCCGGTGCTCGCAGCGCGCGAGCTCGGCGCCGCGGCCCTGATCGGCCAGAGCCTGGACGAGGACGGTCTGCTCGATGAGATCGCCGGGCTCGACGACCTTCTCGTCCTTCCCGGCCTTCCGGAGGATATGAAGCTCCTGCGGAGTCACGCGGATGGCGATCTCGGGGTTGCGCTCGCCGACCTCGCCGCGACCCACGACGTGCGCCATGATGCGCACCGGCTCGGAGCCGTCGAAGACGTAGCCGTCCTCGGAGAGGCCCTTCGCGTCCACGATCAGCTGGATGCGCTCGAGCGAACGGATGCCCGGTGTGTCCTCGACGATCGCCTCGTGGACGGACTCGCGGATGAGGGCGGCGTAGGCCGCGCAGTCGGCCTGCATCGCGGTGCGCTCGATCTCGCGCATGGCGAGCATGCGCGCGGTGAGCCAGCTGTCCCACCAGGAGAGACAGCCCATGTAGATGTCGGCGGTGAAGCGCTCCCTGAGCCCCTTCGCGATCACGTCCTCCTCGTCGAAGTAGGACCGGTACTCGCGCACGGCCGACTCGGCGGTCAGCTTGTCCACCGCGAGGCTCGCATGGCGCTCGACCGCGGCCTGGAAGGCGAGCAGTGCCTTGGCCACGTCGGCGTCCTTCAGCCGGGCCTCGATCCGCTTCCGCGGCGAGGAGGAGACCCAGGCTCTGTCGTAGTTGGCGGCCTGGAGACGGAGGACGCGGACGAGGTCGTCATGAGTCGCGGCGAGCGAGCCCTTGCGGCTCGAGTACTCGGGCACGTCCTCGGGGTCGAGCTTCGCCCACTCCCGGAAGAAGTGGCGATAGACCTCCGGGCGATCGATGACGCGCTCCTTCAGCCCGGTCTTCTCGTTTTCCAGCCAGAGAACGTGTTCCGGTCTCAGGATGCAGAAGCCGGAGCTCCGCAGCCTGCCCACGTCTTCGCCCTCGTCCTCGGTGCGACCGGCCGCTCCGGTGTAGAGGGCATCGACGAGATCGGCGTTCACGACGTTGATCGCGTAGCCGACGGTCACCTTCACGGTACCGGCGCCGATGTCGAAGACGATCTTGGCCGTCGCGGCCCAGGGCACGACGCGACAGAGCGTCGCGAAGACGAGGTTCTGGCCGAGTGCCTCGACGTCGGCCTCGGTCCTGACCTGGCTGGCCTGGTAGAGGTGACTGAAGGACCAGTGCAGGCGCGAGAGCAGGTTCACCGCGATGAAGGTCTGGTATTCGGCGGTGGTGGCGCCGCGCTGGTACATCTCGACCAGCGTGAGGCCGTCGGCGATCGTGTCGAGCTGGAAGAGCTCGCCGCAGAGCTTCTGCGCGACGTAGCTCTTGACGCCGTCGGTCTGCAACTTCGTCCTGAAGTCGCGGAACTCCTGCGCCGAGGTCGGAAAGGCCTGGCGCATGTGCTCGTCGAAACGGCGCCTGATCTCGCCGGCCTCCGCGGGCATCGACCGCTTGCCGGCCATGTCGGCCTCGAGGTAGTTGCGCGCGCCCATCTTCTCGATCTCGTCGAGGATGCGCGTCCCGGGGGCGGAGGATTCGTCGAGGTGGCTCGCGAGCTTCTTCCTCGCCTCGTGCACCTCGCCGCGCACCTTCTCGCGTACATCGGGCGACGGCGCCATCTGCAGTTCCATGTAGAGCTTCGAGTACTCGGAGGCGTCCTCGAGCACGCCCCGCAGCTTCGGGTCGGCGGAGTCGATCATCTGCCGGATCGCGGCCTCGCCGTGGAACGATCGCCCGGCCCTGGCCTCGTCGAGGTCGATCCGACGGAGCATCGCGAGCGTCACGACGAGGTTCTCGTAGGCCTCGTTCGAGAAGTTCTCGCGATAGGCCTGGTTGCGCTTCAGGGCCTCCTCGTGACGTTGCGCCGGATCGAGCGCATCCCAGCGCGCGCGCTGCGCCGGGTCGAGCCAGCCCTCCTCGAAGGGCGGAGGATTCACGGCCTGCCGCGCCATCTCGCCGGCGCTCGCGGCGACGGCCTTCTTCAGGAAGATCAACGCGATCTTCTGATCCAGGTCGGGTCTCGCAGCGCCCGGGAGCTTCTTGGTCCTCACGACCTCGTCGGCGACGTCGATGACCTCGGCCATCCGATCGAGCAGCGAGTCGGAGACCTTCTGACCGGGGAAGAGCGACTCGAGCATCACCCGACGCTCGTCGGGCTGGAGGTCCTTCCAGGGCTTCTTGCCCTGGATGCTGCAGAGGTAGTCGATCGCGCGGCCGGCGTACTTGAGCGGCCCCTTGGTGGGATCGTCGCCGTGCAGGCCGTGCCGGTAACCCTGCAGCAGATCGTTGAAGATGTGCGCGGCCTTCTGCCAGGCCTCGGGACGGGCGCGGGGTTCGATGGCGAAGAGGCGCCTGGTCTCGCGGCTGTTGCCGGGAACCTCGGCGCGGTAACGGACGCCGCCCTCGTCGTCGAAGGAGATCTCCTGGGCGTAGACCTGACCGGGCCGGCGCCGGCCCTTCACCTCGAGGTCGGCGCCGCCGCCGATGTAGGCCTCGACGTCGCCGAGCTGCTTGTGAACGCCCTTGATGTAGTCGAGCTGGAACTCGCCGCGATCGGTCCCGAAGCGCGAGTCGGGGAGATCGTTCTTGCCGGGGAAGATCGTCACCTCGATCTGGGGAAAGTCGATGCCCCCGGTCTTCTTCGGATCGACCTGGAGATCGAGCTCGCCGGCCGCGGCGATGAGCCCGCGAAAAAAGGCCTTCTCGGTGACCTCGTCGCCGCCGAAGGCGGTGATGTCCTGATCGCGGGTGTAGTCACCGGTGCCGCCGGAGTTGACGGTGAGGACCTTGCGGAGCGGGCTCTTCTCGGCCTTCGCCAGCTCCTGGTTCGCGAGCACGAAGGCCCGGGCGTACAGCCACTTCAGGAGGTCGTGGCGCCCGATGTCGAGCGATTTGATCAGCGGTCTGGCGGCCTCGCCGCCGTTCTTGAGCTCGTTGACGGCTCCCGCACGACCGAGCTTCGCATCCCGGGCGACCTTCAAGGTGGTGAGGGCGGCCGCGCTCGGCTCCGGCCCCGGGGCGAGGTGGTAGGCGGTCACCCAGTCGCCCGCCGCCGGAGCCGCGGGCCTGCCCGGCGCCGCCAGTTCGACCACGCGCAGGCGCGGGCGCGCCTCGACCGGCTCCTCCTCCTTCTCGACCTTGACGGTCAGGCGCCCCACCTCGGGGTCCTTCTGTTCGCCGGCGAGGAGCGGCGCGGTGAGCATGAACGGCAGCAGGATGATCCCGATGATCGACGCCGCGAGATGCCCTGTTCTCATGACCGTTCCTCCAGCAGGCGGAAGAGTTCGTCGTCCTCGGGATTCACGGGCCGGACCCGGTCCGTCTCGACGATGCGATCCTCGTCGTCCACGAGGATCGAGAGCTGGATGCGCCGCGGCCGCGGCCCGGCGGTCTCCGGGTCGTCGAGCTCGGCGACGATCAGCAGGCGCAAGAGACCGCCCGCAACGGGACGGCGCTCGAGCAAATCGAAGCGCCAGGTCAATCGGGCGTCCGGATCGGCGAGGGCGGGGAGGGCGAGAAGGGCCTGCTTCAGGGCCTCCGAGGGGAAGTCGCCGACCACCGCCGGCGGGGTCGTCTCGATCGCGGAGTCCGGCTCCAGCGGGACGGCCGCCGCCGCGCTCGTCTCAGCGCGAGATCCGGACCCGGATCGGCGCGCGCCCTCGGCGCCGGGCCAGGCGAGGAGGACGACGACGAGAAGACCGAGGACGACCGCGAGGGCGCGGAGCATGCGAAAGCGATCGGCGCGCAGGTTGGCTCCGAGATAGCCGAGGACGGAATCGTCCTGTCGGCAATCGCCTTCGAGGGCGACGACCCGCGCGAGCGCGTCGGTCGCCGCCGGCGCGCGGAGTCCGGCGGCGCGGAACTCGCGACCCAGGGCGCGATGGGCGGGTCCGAGGGCGGCGAACGCCGCCTTCTCCGCTCGGCCGGCCTCTTCGAGGGCTCTTGTCTGCTCGCGCTGGACGCCGCGGAGGTCGGTCTCCTGCTCGCGCCAGCGCGCCTCCTTTTCGCTCCGGACCCGCAGGACCTCGTCGAGGCTCTGCCGCAGACCCGCGACGGCGGCCTCGCGGGCGTGATCGGAGCCCGGGGCGCCGGGCGCCGCGTCCGCCGCCCCGGCGCTCGCCTCGGCGGCGGCGAGGGCGCGACGCTTGCCGTTCTCCTCGACCTCGAGGTAGGACAGGATCGACTTCCACTCGCCCTGTCTGCTGGTGAATTCGCTCTCGGCCGTCCGGAGTCGCCTCCGCGCCTCCTCGGCCGCGGTCAGCGCGGCCTCGCGGGCGGCGCGCTGGTCCAGGACGGCGGCCCGTGCGGGCAGCGAGGATGCGATGGGCAGTTCGGCGGCGATCCGCCCGAGCTCCTCGTACGCGACCTCGAGTTCCTGCCGGCGTCCGGCGCGGCGACAGCGCCGCGCGACGAGTCGCAGGGTCGTGCTCAGGCTGCGGCCGAGCGCCCGGAGGTCGCCGAGACCAAGCTCGAAGACGCGGCCGATCGCAGCGCGCGGGCCGGAGCGCCGGGGCGCGCCGTCGGACTTCGGGTCCACGGGGTCGAGCACGGGCATGCGGGTGGTGGATGACATGACAGCTCTCCTCCGCCCCCTTCCGCGGGAGGGACGAAGGGCGCGGTCGTGCCGGGGAGACACGCAAGCTCCGTGCCGCGCTCGTCGGTGGAGGCCGCCGGAGGAACCGCGGCGCGGGAGCCGGGTCGGCGCAAGGACTTGGCGCGGCGGGCGACCCTCTCGCCGGCGCGACTCGCCGCGACCCGGCTGGGTCAATCCCCCCGCATCGCGCCCTCGATGACGAGAACGGACCGGGCGGGTGAGGCTCATTCGGACGCTCGAGCAAGACCTTCGCGCGGCCTCAGCTCTCGCCGGAGATCGTCCTGCGTTCGGCCTCGGTGAAGCGGATGCCGCGGAGCTTGAAGTCCTCGACGAAGGCCCGGCCGTCAACGGCGAGTTCGAGCGGGATGGCGCCGGGCCGGACGCGGCCCTCGGCCTGCATGATCGAGACGATGCTGGCGGACCAGCCGGTCCCTCGCTGCATGGCCGAGAAGCCGGTGCGTTCGTCCTCGAAATCCATGACCTCGAGGACGGTCCGATACTCGTGGCCCTCCCGGCGCCCCTCGACGGTCACCCGCAGGACGATGAGGTCCTTGTCGCCGGGAAAGCTCAGGCGAGGACTGACCACGGTGTGGAAGACGTCGCGCGGGATGACCTTGGTGCCGCCGACGTCCACCGGCCGGAGGTCGAGCAGTCCCAGGTCGTGCATGACCTTGAAGCGCTCGTAGTGTCCGGGATAGCGGACGGTCTTGTAGTCGTAGTTGCGGACCTTGCCCTCGAAGGTGTAGGGGCAGGTCGAGGTGCCGCCCGAGGTGACGAAGGCCTCACAGCGTCCGACCGGCGCGTCGAAGTCGATCTCCTCGAGCTCGGTGAAGGTCTTCACCTTGGTGATGCGCCCGCCGCGCAGGAAGACCGCCTCGCCGAAGTACTCGTTGGTCAGACCGGCGATGTTGAAGACCACCTTGTAGAAGAGAGGCGGCTTCGGATCCTGCGGGAGGCCGCCGCAGCGGATGCGCACGCTATCGACCGATTCCATGCCGCGCATGCCGTAGACGGCGAGGATGTTGCCCAGGCCGGGCGCCAGGCCGCAGTCGGGAATGATGCTGATGCCGGCCGCGCGAGCCTCCTCGTCCATCGACAGCACACGATTGCTGATGTCGGTGTTTCCGCCCAGGTCGCACATGTGGGACCCGGCGTGAATGCAGGCCAGGGCGATGGTGGGGTTGAAGAAGTAGGGCACGGCGGAGAGGACCGCCGTGCTGCCGGCGATCTTGGTCTCGACCTCGCCGCCGTCGCGCACGTCCATCGTGTCGGCGACGACGAGATCGCCGTCGAGAAGCCGGTTCAACCGATCGGCGGCCTCCTCGGCCCGCTCGGCCTCGCGGTCGAAGATCCGGATGCAGTCCGCCTTGCCGAATCGAGCCATGTCGTAGGCGGCGGCCGTCCCCTGGAGTCCGGCGCCGAGAATCGTGTATGTGTGACCCATCGTTTCTTCCGAGCCCTCTCTCGAGCCTCCGCGCGCCGCCTCGGGAAGGAATCCGGGTCCTTTCGTCGAAGGATCAGGCCGGTCGGCGGCGCGATGAAGGTACCATGAACTCCGTCGTGATTGACCAGGGGTCCCGATCCCAGGCCATGGAGCGCGCACCGAAGTCGAAGCCCGGGAGGTCGGCATGCGAACCACCATCATCCTCATCCTCGTCCTCGGCGGCCTCGCGGCCGCGCCGGCGGCGGCCCAGCTCCGCTTCGAGACCTTCGAGCTGAGCAACGGGCGCCGGGTCACCGGCGAGGTTCTCGAGGTCCGCGACGACGCCTTCCTGGTCCTGCGCAAGCTGGGCAAGGGCAGCCTCCGTGAGGAGATCGCCTTCACTGCCATCGAGCCCGGCTCGCTCTACGCCGTGCTGGTGAGTGCGCTCTCCCCGCTCGACCGCGGTTCGCACCGCCGGATCGCCGACGTCGCCTTCGAGGCCGGGCTCTTCCCGACGGCGCGACGCCACTACCTGGCCTCCCTTCCCGAGGAGGCGACGCCGCTCGGCGAGCTGGCCGAACGGATCGCGCTCTGCGACCGGAACGACATCGACCGGCTGCTCGAGCGCGCCGGCGACGAGCTCGACAAGGAGAACTTCAAGGCCGCGCGGCGACTGGCGATGCTGGTCATGCGTCGCTACCCCGATCGCGAGGAGGCCCACGCGATCCCGGCCCGATTGGAGGAGATCAACCGACGCTACGAGGCGGCGAGGCGGCGCGACCTCGCGCTCGAGCGCAGCCGCCGCGAGCGCTCCTTCTACGCCAAGGCCGAGAAGCACCTCGCCCTGCTCGAGAACGGTCTCGCCGGCGCCGAGGCCCAGGAGCGACTGGCGCTCCGCAGCAGCGATCGATTCCGCAGCTCGCTCGGCCGCTTCGAACGCGGCCTGCGACTCCTCGACCGGGTCGAGAAGGAATCCGTCGAACTGCGCCGCTCCGGTATCCTCCCGACCGAACTGGGCGCGCGGCTGACCGAGATCGACGAGCACATCATCGCCCTGCAGATCCGCCTGCGCCTGCACGTCGCCAGCCTCTACACCGTGCGCGGTTCCTTCGGGACGGCGCTCGCCTGGACCAACGAGGCCCTCGCCTACGATCCGACCGATCAGCAGGCGCTCGAGAGTCGCGGCCGGATCGAGCAGGCCGCGGCGGCCGCGAGCGCGCGGATCATCAGTCGCCAGCGCTGAGCCGCGCCAGCGATCAGCGATTGAGGTGGAAGTTGGGCGCGCCGCGCTCGATCTTCCGTTCGATGTGCCGGCGCATGACGGCGGCCTTGCGGCGGATCGCGCCCACGAGATCGCGATGCTCGCGCAGGCTCTCGCCCAGATAGAGACGCAGAAAGCGGAGCCGCTGCCTCGTCCCCACCAGACGGTCGGGCGTCGAGACATCGAGGGCCGCGAGGTCCTTCACCCGCCAGCGCCGCGGCACGATCCGCCGACAATCGGCGCGATTCAGATCCATGACGTGAACGGGCGGGAATGCGTCGCCGATCATGAGGTGCCCGAGGTAGAGGTCGCGGTGATTGACGCCGCCCTCGTGCATCTTCCGGACCAGGGCGGCGAGGTGCGCGACGACGGTCCGGATCACGACGGGCTCGGGTCCCTCCTCCCCTGCGGCGACGAGCGACTCGAGGCTGCGTGTCACCGGGAGGGCCTGAGTGACGAGGAAGCCCTGCCGGACGAGCCCCAGGCTCGACCTCTCGGCTGCGGCCAGCACGCGCGCCGCGGGGATCCCGAGCTCGCGAAGCCTCTCCAGGGCGAGGCGCTCGCGCGAGACCCCCGAGTCGTAGCCGCGCCCGCCCAGCCGATCGCGAAGCGCCTCGAGGAAGGGGATCGAGAAGTAGCGCTTGAGATAGACGAGGCTGCCGTCGCCGAGCTCCATGCGGTGGACATGACGGGCCGCCAGCTTCGTCTTCACCGCCTCGAAGTCCTGTCGCGCCATGACCGCCTCGAAGTCGAGGAGGCCGGCTTCGGCCAACCGCTCCCGGAATTCCTCGTCGATGATGAATCGCGTCCTGTCCGCCATGCAGCGACGATAGCGCGAGATTCCTGGCTTCGCATCGGGGAAATCCGGCCGCCCTCGGATACGATCGAGACGATGGCGACGTCCCTGGGAGTGGCAACGGTCGGAGACCCGTCATGAAGAAGCTCACCATCCTGGTCACGGTCCTCTCGCTCCTCGTCCTGCCGGCCTGCCTCAAACGCCGCGAGATCGTCACGATCGACGGTGAGGGCCGCATCCGGATCCAGCACTCGCTCCAGGGCGACGAGGCCGATCTCGACCGCGGCCCCGATGCCATGCCGACCGGCAAGCCCTGGAGGACGAGCCGCGCGAAGTGGCTGAAGGAAGACGGGACCGAGGAGCATCGCCTCGAAGCCTCCGCCACCTTCGCCAACGCGGCCGAGGTGCCGACGAGCTTCGCTCCGGACGACGACCGGGCCGGCTCCCTCGTCTTCGAGACCTCGCTGCGCGAGGTCCGGGTCGAGGAGACGCGCCGCGTCTTCCTGTTCCGGCGGGTCTATCGGGCCCGGCCCTGGGCGGATTACGACCAGCTCTTCCGCTCGCGCGTCCCCGACGATCTGGCCGAGAAGCTCGAGAAGCCGGGCGACATCGGACGCCTCGAAGGCGACGATCAGGAGCGTGCACTCCAGGTCCTGGTGGACTACGAGATCGCGAAGATGGTCTTGTGGGCGAGGACCGCGATCGCGGGGCTCGACCTCCATGACGAGTTCGGTCCCCTTCTCGCGACCCATCGGATCCGGACGGCCCTCGAGGCCTGGCGGCGCGAGAATCTCGGGCCGGAGCAGGTGAGCGGCTTCATGAGCCTCGGGGACCAGGCCCTCGTCGCGACCTGCGAGGACATGGTCGCCGCGACCAAGGAGATCATCCGGCGTGAAGCCGCGGCCGTGCTCGGTGCCGACCCGCGCTGGAACGCAATCCTCTTCGAGCGACTGCGGGCCGCGGCCGAGAAGGAACACGACGTCAGTCAGGATCTGCAGGACGAGGACTTCGAACTGGTCCTGAAGCTCCCCGGAACGCTCGTCACCGACGGCGGCGGCACGATGACGGACGCGGGTCTCCGCTTCCGATTCCGGGGTCGCGACCTGCTCGATCGGAACCAGGTGATCGAGGTCCTCTATGCCCTGCCGCGCGAATGATGCGGAGGCCCGTCGTCCCGAGATCGGCCGGCTCCGCGTCGCGGCGCGCTCGATCGCGACCCGGCTCGTGACGAGGATCACGCGCAGGTCGCTCGACCGCCCGCGCCGGGGGCTCCGGGCGGGTCCCGGCGGTGCAGCGGCGCCTGCCCTGACCGGCCCGGCGCTCGCGGTGAGGACGATTCCGGACCGGGGCATGCCCGGGATCGGCATCCTGCCCTATACTCGGGATCTCTGACTGGAGCTTCCCATGCCGCGCATCGAGTCCGTCCTCGCCCTCCTCTGCCTCACCCTGCCGCTGCTGGCCCAGGGTCCGCCGCGCAGA
>JBFIHP010000060.1:0-9736 GCA_041601735.1 Planctomycetota bacterium
AGGTGCTGCAGCACGCCGACGTTGACCAGGCCCTCGAAGGCGCCGTCGGCGAAGGGGAGGTGATTGAGATCGGCGGCGCAGAAGGGCAGCTCGGGGGCGATGCTGCGCGCGCGCCGGAGCATGCCGACGCTGAAGTCGGCGCCGAGGGGCCGGAGACCGCGGGCCCGCATCTCGACGCAGTAGACGCCGGTCCCGCAGCCGAGATCGACCATCGGAGCTTCGGCGCGCGGCGGGTAATCATCCAGGACGCCGCGGATGACCTCGAGCCGTCGCTGCAAACCGTGTTCGGACCAGCCGGATATGGTGGCCTCGCTGCCGCCCCGAGCCGCGAAGCGATCGAAGCGGGCGCGCCACTCGGCTTCGAAACTCGGATCTTTCTCGGTCAAGAGCGTCCTCATCGGCTCCGCCCCCGAGGCCTCGGGGGCCGATAAGACAGGTGTAAGGCCGGGTCGCCGGTGCGACCTCGTTCCGGGTTCGGAGCCGCCCTCGGCGGCCCATGGGGCCCCCGGAATCTTCCACTTATCGTCGGTGCAAGCAACGAGTTGAATCGAACATGGGGGAAACCTCGGATTTCGACGCCGCGCAGGTCCACGCGGTCATCCTGAAGCTGAACTCCGGCCTCGCCGGAGCTCTCGGCTCGCCTGACGGCTCGACCATCGAACTCGATGCGCCCGAAACGGAGCGCATGGAGGACGTCGCACTGCGCGCCCTCATCCCCGATGCCGCCGCGGTCGCGGGACTGAAGGACGGGGACGGCGAGAGCAGCTTCCTGCTCATCCTCGACCGGCAGGCCGCTCGCTCGCTGGCGCTCGGCGCGCTCGACCTCGACGAGGAGTCGCGAGCTTCCCGACTCGAGGGCGGAGCGAAGCTGGAGGACGACGAGCGGGCTGCGCTGGCCGAGATCGCCGAGCGGGCGGCCGGAGCCGCGAAGACCGCGCTCGGAATCGAGCATGCGACCCTCCCGGTCGATCACCTCGAGAACTCGGTCTGGGAGAGCGGCGGCGACCCGATCGGCAGCGGCGCGATGGTGGTCGCCAAGGCCACGCTCCGGATCGACGGGCGGGAGAGCGGACAGGCCTACATCGCGATCACGCCTTCGCTGGCCGCGTCGAGCGGCGGCTCGACGGACGGCCTCCTCTGCTTCGCGTCGAAGCCCGAGCTCTCCGAACGGATGCTGGCCTCGCTGGGTGTCGCGGCGAGGACGGTGGCCAACCTCCCCGATCTCGTGGCGAGCTTCGCCGACGAGGCGGTCGAGGCTGCGGTGATCGGGGTGGCCGCGGGCGACGAGTACGTGCTCGCGACGGTCGCGAGCCTGCGCGAATACCCGGGCTGCGGCAAGAAGTCGGTCGTCGTCGTGCTCGAGGAGCCCAGCGCCTGGAACGTCGTCCGCTGCGGCAGGCTCGGCCTCTTCAGCGTGCTCGGTCCGGAGTTCACGGCCGACGACCTCGCGCGCAAGCTCGACGGCTGAGATCGTCAGTCCTCCTGGACGACCTGCACGATGCGGACGCCGTAGCGATCATCGACGACGACGATCTCGCCGCGCGCGATGAGCTTGTCGCCGATCACCAGATCGATGGGCTCTCCGGCATTGCGCTCGAGATCGACGATCGATCCGGGGACGAGATCGAGGACCTCCGAGATCGTCTTGCGCACGATTCCGATGCGCGCCGTCATGGGAACGCGGACGTCCATCACGCGGCCGAGGTTGTCGGGCGAGGTCGAGGGCGCGGCCGTCGCCGCCCCGAAGTCCTCGAGCGAGAGCGCATCGATGCCCGTCCCGGCCGACTCGGCCGTTTCGGCGGGAGCCGTTTCATCGACGGTGCTGACGTTCTCCTCGGTCATCACTTCTTCTCCTGAGCGTTCTTCGATGCATGACCCGCCGGCCCCTCGACCTTGAAGGCGAGCGAACGGTTGCTGCGGCCGATGCGGCCCTTGTACTTGGCCTTGCCTCCGACCCGGAACTCGAAGAGCTCGCCCGGTCGGCTGTCCAGCAGGATGACGTCGCCGGGCGCCAGTGTGGCGACCTCGCGCAACGAGAGTTCGGTGGAGCCGAGCTCGATGGTGACGTCGACGTCCACCTCGGCGAGCGTCGACTTGAGCTTCTTGCGGCGGTCCTCGTCCATCTCGACCCGCTGGATCGGGACCGAGGCCGAGCGTTCGATCGCGGGCGTGATCTCGGCCAGCGGCAGCAGGAACTCGAAGTTCCATTCGAGGCCGCCCTCGACATCCGCGTGATAGCGGGAGGTCAGGTAGAGCTCGGTCGGCGAGTAGGAGGTCATCTCCTCCCGCGTTCCGACGAAGCGCTTCCAACCCATCGTCAGCTTGGCGACGCCGGACAGGACGGCCTGATAGGCATCGACCACGGGCTTCACGACGTCGGACATGACCCGCTGCTCGATGGCGGTCAGGTCACGGTCGAGCTCGGCGCCCTCTCCGGTCCCGCCGACGAGGCGGTCGATGATGGAGGTGGCGGTGTTGGTATCCATGACCAGGAAGGCCGGCAGCTGGAGCTCGGCGACCTGGAGTTCGATGACGCAGACGCGCTCCGGCAGGCGCTCGACGGCGTTGCGCAGGCGCAGCTGGCGGTGTTCGGAGAGCCGGCACTTCAGGTGCGAACGCAAGACGGCGCTCAGATCGCCGGCCATGCGCTCGCCGACCATGCGGAAACGGATGCCCATCGAGCGCAGCGCTTCGGGCCGGAGCACGTTCGGCAGGTCCACCTCGTAGTCCGCGGCGGACGCCTGGAGCTCCGCCTGCGTCGCGCGGCGGGCGCGGAAGCGGTCCAGGAGAGCGTCGATGCCCTGCAGATCGAGAAGTTCGCTTGCTGCCATGCTGTTCAATCCAGATGGAATTCCATCCCCATGCTGCCTGTATCGGCCGCCTGTCTCCGGCGCTGAAATCGTTTCCAGCATGATGGTTAGGTTTTCCTGCGGCGTCGGAATTCGCGACGCTCCGGTCGGCCACCGTCGCGTTTTCGGTCGGCTCCGGGGACCGGAGGCCCGATCGCTACCTCTGGAGGTCGCCGGCGCTCATGGTGAGGGCCTGGCCGGAGAGGGCCCCGGCATCGGCGGAGGCGAACCAGGCGACGAGGGAGGCGACCTCGTCGGGCCGGACGATGCGGCCGAGCGGCAGCTTGCTCTCCACCTCGGCCCGCGCCTCGGTGGGAGTCGCGGCCATCTTCGCGGCGACGGCCTCGAAGCCCTGCCGCGCCATGGCGGTGTCGGTCCAACCGGGGCAGACGGCGTTGACGGTGATCCTCCGCGGAGCGAGGTCCAGCGCGAGGGCGCGGGTCAGCCCGATCGTGGCGGCCTTCGACGCGCAGTAGGCCGAGAAGCCGGCCACACCCATCTTTCCCAGAACGCTCGCGACGAGGACGACCCGGCCCCGGCCGTCGCTGCGCAGCGACCTCGCGAGGGCCCTGACGATCCGAAACGGCGCCTCGGCATTGACGGCCGTGACCGCACGGAGGTGGTCGAGTGCGGCTTCGTCGTCCTCGGGATCGGGTCCACCGACACCCGCGTTGAGCACGAGGACGTCGAGGGCCTCGTGGCGACCCCGAAGCGCGTCCAGCCAGCGATCGGTCGCCGCGTGGTCACGGAGATCGAAGGCCTCGGCCGCGATCACCGCCGCGCCGAGCTCGGCGACGACCTCGTCGAGCTCGTCCCGGTCGAGGTTGGCGAGCTCGAGGGCGTAGCCCTCCGCCGCCAGCCGGGACGCGATGGCCCGACCGATGCCGCGCCCCGCTCCCGTCACCACCGCCACGAGTTTCCGATCGTCCGCGTTCATGAGGGGATTCTAGACGCGAAGCGATCTCGCCGCCAGACCCCGCCTCTCCGGTTCAGAGCAGCCCCTGTGCCTTCAGCTCGCGACGCAGGATGTCCGCGGTACGGAAGCGGTGCCCGACCATCCCGAGAGCCTCGGCGGCCGCGCAGTTGATCTCGGCATCATCGACGAAGACGAGCTCGCCCGGGTCGCGATCGAGTCGCTCGATCAGGCCCTGGTAGACCGCCGCGTCCGGCTTCCTGAGTCCCCAGTTGCAGGAGACGAAGGTCCAGGGCGCGTAGCGCTCGAGCTCGAGGCGCTCCTCGATGGCGCGGTACCAGGGAGCGTAGTTGCTCGCCAGGTGCATGGTCACGCCGGCCGTGCGCAGATCGTCGAGCAGCTGCTCGATGCCGTCGAGGAAGCGGTAACTCTCGAACATCGCCCGCTTCAGACCCTCGTGGTCGTAGGCGCGACCGTCGGCGAAGAAGTTCGCGAGGAAGGTCGCCTCGTCGCAGCGGCCGAACTCGAAGTCGAGCCAGGCCCTGGGGTGCTTGACCTTCATCAGCTCGTCGAGGCTCATGCCGAAGAAGGCGGGGACCTCGACGTAGAAGGGGTCGTAGACCAGCGTCCCCATGACGTCGAGCAAGAGGATGCGGCTCAACGGTCGGCGCTCCCCTGCAGGATGCGAATCGGACGGATGCCGACCGAACTCGTGCTGCTCGACCGGTCGATCGAGGCCCGGATGTCGAAGCGCACCAGAGACGCTTCGTTGCGGTAACCGCCGCCGCGGATCACGTAGGCGTCCTGGTCGCCGAATCCGTGGAGACCGTCGCCCGGCATGAGGGGGACGGAGTCCACGTCGAGTCCGTCCCGGGTCAGCTCCCAGACGTTGCCGAGGACGTCGTGCAGGCCGAAGCCGTTCGCGGCGAAGGAGCCGACCGGCGCGATGGCCGAGAAGCGGTCGGGTCCGGCACCGTCGGACCCGATGTTGGCGAAGGGGACGAGCGAGTCCGGATCTCCGGCGATCGGCCACGAGCCCGCGGCGCCGGCGCGCGCGGCGTACTCCCACTGGGCCTCGGTCGGCAGCTGCATCCCGAGTCGCTGCATGTAACGCTGGGCGATCTCCCAGGCGACGTTGTTGAGCGGCGAGTCGCCCGTCCGGTCGTACTCGGCCTGGCTGACGTCGTTCTCGCCGACGGCGTTGCGGAGGATGTCGCCGGTGCCCGCCTCCCACTGCGCGATGCTGAACTCGTACTTCGAGATGAAGAAGGGATCGAGGCGGACGCGGCGCGGCCCCGGGTTCTCCTGCGGAAGGTCCGCGGTGTCGAAGGTGATCTCGAAGTCCGCGCCGGGCAGCAGGACGAAGACGGCGGCGAAGCCCGGACGACGGATGAGATCACCGCTTGCATCGCGACGGGGGACGGAGCCCGTCAGGACCTGGGCGAATTCCTCGAGGCCGCTCTCCGGGTCGGGGCCGAGCGGCAGCAGTCCCAGCTGCGGTTCGATGCGGAGGCCACCGTAGGGCGAATCGGTCGCCGCGATGCGAGCGATGGCCTCGCTCCAGGCCTCCGCCGCGGCGCCCTCCAGGCTCAGGGCTCCGACCTTCTCGCTCTGCTCCCGGAGGAAGAGGACCTCGGTCATCGGCGAGGGAGCCCCGATCTCGAGGACCTCGATCGATCGGATGAGGCGCTCGAGATTGAGGTGCTTCCACTGCTGCGCGACGTCGTCGAAGTGATGGCGATTGCCGTCGATCACGGCGCGGGCAACGAAGTTGCGCCGATCGACGAGCCGATCGCGGAGTCGGTCGAGTTCGGCGACGCCTTCGGCGTCGCCGTCCCCGCGGGCCGTCTCGCGCTCGGCCACGAGCAGCTCGAGGCGGCGATCGAGATCGACGAGCGCATCCACGTTCGTGTCCGGTCGTCGCCCGACGATCTCCTCGAGGTCGAGGTCGCGCGACTGCCGGCGCAGGCTCGCGAGTCGCTCCTCGAGCGCCGGGCGCTGGGCGCAGAGCTCGCGGACGCGACCGAGCCAGTCCTCGATCGCCGGCAGGCGCGCGGGGTCGGGAGGAAAGAGCAGCTCGATCTCCTCGACGTAATCCTCGAAGCGCTGCAGGTCCGAGAGCAGCTCGTAGTCGCGGAGGTTGGCCCGGGCCTCGCGGGTCTTGCGGTCGGCGAGCTTCTTGGCCTCCCGTGCCTCCGCCAGCGACGTTTCGCTGCGCTGCCAGAGCGAGGTCGTGACTCCGAGCCCGACGCTCAGGAACAGGAAGAGCAGGCCGAGCGCGGTCGCGAGCGCGGGATTGCGCTCGGCCCAACGGCCGAGGCGAAGCAGCGGTCCCGCCGGGCGCGCGGCGATCGGTTCGCGGTGGCGAAAGCGACGGAGGTCGTCGGCCAGGGCCAGCGCGGACTGGTAGCGGCGATCCGGCTCGCGATCCAGAGCGGTGAGGACGATGACGTCGAGGTCGCGAGGCACCCGCGGGTCGAAGCGCGACGGCGGCGGCGGCGCTCCCTCCACGCTCTGCCGGTAGAGCGCCTCGCGAGTCGGCGCGCTGTGCGGGCGTTGTCCGGCGAGGCACTCGAAGAGCGTGACCCCGAGGGCGTAGACGTCGCTGCGCCGATCGATCTCGTGGACCCGGCCGAGGATCTGCT
The DNA here is from genome assembly GCA_041601735.1 of Planctomycetota bacterium. Classification (GTDB taxonomy): domain Bacteria; phylum Planctomycetota; family DRQF01; genus JACKGY01. The sequence continues at coordinate 6,408 of JBFIHP010000060.1, forward strand.
CCGGCGCCATGTAGGCGGGGGTCCCGAGCAGATCACCCGTGCGCGTCAGCCCCTGCGACTCGTGATCGTCGGCTCGCGCGAGACCGAAGTCGAGGATCACCGGCCGACCGTCGCGGCTGATCATGATGTTGGCCGGCTTGACGTCGCGATGCACGAGGCCCGCCTCGTGAGCCGCGTGCAGCGAGCGCGCGACGCGTTCGATCACGAGGCCCCAGTCGTCGAGGTCGCCGCGCGCCGACGAGGAATCCGGGGTGCCGTCGGGATCGGTGGAGCGCGATGCCTCGCCCCGCGAGCGCGCGCGGATGCGAGCGGCGAGCGATTCACCCTCGACGTACTGCATGGCGATGAAGGGCAGGCCGTCGATCTCGCCGGTCTCGTAGACGGTGCAGATCCCGGGGTCGTCGAGCCGCGACGCCGCCTCGGCCTCGCGGCGAAAGCGCAGCAGTCCTTGCCGGGAGCCGGCGGCGAGCCCCGAGAGCAGCTTGAGGGCGACCTTGCGACCGAGGCGGCCGTCCTCGGCGAGGTGGACGAAGCCCTGACCCCCGCGGCCGAGCTCGCGGATCAGGCGGTAGGGGCCGATCGTGCGCAGCTGGTCGTCGGGAGACGACGCCGGGAGCCCGAGCGTCGCGAGATCGTCGTCGGCATGGTGGCGGTCGCGACGATCGCTCGCGATCGTGCCCTGCAAATCGTCCCCGGAATCGTAGACGGCCGCGATGGTCGCGCCGTCGAGATCGGAGCCGAGACTCAGGTAGAAGTCGAGTTCGCGCAGCTCGCCGCGTTCGCGATCGCGCCGGATCATGCGCAGGATGTCGTCGTCCGGATTCTCGGCCATGCTCTCCTCGGCTCGCCGCCATGGTACCGCCTGGGCCCTTTCCCTGCACCGCCGGGATGGCGACCGGATCGGCAGGCGACGGCGATCGCGATCGGGAGTATCCTCGCCGGCGATGTCGATCCACCGCCGCCGGCTGCTGCTCCTCTTCCTCACCTTCGTCCTCGCGGCGGTCTGGCGCGCCGCGCCCGGCCTGGCCGAGCCGGAGCTGCGGGCGGAGGACGCCACGGTCTTCTTCATGGGTGCGCGCGAGCGGGGGGCCGCGGCGCTCCTCGAGGAGCACAACGGCTACCATCATCTCGTTCCGAGACTGCTGGCCGCGATCGCCGCAGCGCTCCCCTGCCGTCTGGCGCCCACGCTCTACCTGCGCGGGGCCTTCCTGGTCATGCTCGGCCTGGGGCTCCTCTTCCTCGCGCGGGGCATGCCGATGCGCGGGCGCCTGACCGTACTCCTGGTCCCGATCCTCCTGCCGCAGGACGGGACGGTGATCGGTCATCTCGCCGATCTCGGCAGTGTCGCGGCGCTCGCCCTCGTCCCGCTCGCGCTGCGACGACCCGAGGGGCGGCGCCGCGATGCCCTCGTCGCCCTCCTGATCTTCGCGCTCGCCGCGATGTCGGGACCGCATGTGGTCTTCCTCCTGCCGGTGATCGGGGCGATCGCGGTCTTTCGGCGCCGCGGCCGCGACCTCGCCCTGCTCGCCGTCGCCCTCGTCGCGGCCTGGCTTCAGGGCCGCCACCTGCCGGACGCGCGCGTCGCGGGCGACGACGGCCTCGCCCTGGAGGGGCTCCTCGCGGTCCTGGGCGCGCGCGGGCCCGCCGCGCTGCTCGGGCTGCGTCCGGCCGAGGTCGCCTCGGACCTCCTCCCGATCCTGGGCCTCGGCTCGCTGCTCCTCACGGTCGCGCTCGCGATCATGGCCCTGGGCTACGGGAGATACCGGTCAATGGCCCTCCTCGCCGGCTCGCAGCTCGTGCTCGCGGCGACCCTCTGGGCCTACCGTCACGACCCGGGGCTGCTGCTCGAGAACCCCTTCGACCGCTACGCCTTCGTCCAGCTCACGCTCTTCCTGTGGTCGATCCTCGCGCTCGTCGCGCGTCCCGGTCGGGCGCGGAGGGCTCTCGACCTGACGCTTGCGGCGCTGCTCGTCCTGGGCAGCCTGCGCCTGAGCGCACCGGAGGTCGCCGCGGTGAGCATCGGCGGTTGGCGACATTCCTGCGAGTTGCTCGCGGGCGATCTGCCGGCCGCGATCCCGATCGAGCCCGGCTGGTTGATCGATCACCGGCCCGCCGACCCGCGTCCGGACTGGGAGAGGCGGATCGCGAATCGGGTCTTCGGCAGCACCGAGATCGGCCTGATCGGTCCGGGGAGTCCACGGCTCGGTCGGATCGGCGAGGGGGCCGCCCTGGTGGTACGAGACGACCAGGCGCTCATCCTGCCGGCCGGATCGGCCTCAGGGGAGCTGATCGCGACGGTCCTGCCGCGCCTGGGCCGACCGGGCCCCGAGGACGAGGTCGAGTTCATCGTCGAGGAGCTCATGGCCGACGGAGGCCGACGGCGCATCGCCGCGCACGCGCTTCGCCCGCTCCGCGATCATCAATCGAGACTTCCCTGGCGTCCAGCCGGGGCCCTTCCGGCGAGCGACCGCACGCTCGTCCTGCGCTGCGAGACGAGGGGCGGCACCCGCTGGTGGCTCTTCTGGGGATCCTCGCGCCCCTTGACCCCGGCCGAGCCATCGGCAAAGTGAAGGTCCCATCGACCAAGGAGAAGACGACATGATGAAGCGTTTCGGAGCGGTCCTCGTGGTTCTTTCAGTGGCGGTCCTCGGCGCCTGCAGCTCGAGCGGCGGCGGTCATCGCATGGGCGGCGGCAGCTACGGCAGCGTCGCCGACGAGATCGTGTACCTCTACGACGTCGGCTCGGCCGGCGGCATGATGGAACTCGAGATCGATCGCAACGGCACGATCTACGAGGCCGAGGCCGACATCCACCCGCACCAGGTGCCCAAGGCGGCCATGGACGCGGTCATGGCCGTCTCCGGCGGCGGGACCGTCACCGGCGCGGAGATCGAGTTCGGCGCCGACGGCATGGCCTACGAGGTCAAGCTCGACAAGGGCGGCGTGGGCTGGGAGTTCGTCGTGACCGAGGACGGCGTCATCCTCGAGACCGAACAGACGATCCGTCGCCAGGATGCGCCCGCCATGGTCATCGACAACGCGCTGGCGGCCCTGCCCGGCAGCTTCAAGAGCGTGGAGATCATCACCGCCGGCGATCACGTGCTCTATCACGTCAAGACCAGCGACGGCGTGGTGAACTACAAGGCGGTCGTCGGCGTCGACGGCGAGGTCTGGCGCGCGGTGCGCGAGGCCCGGGCCGAGATCGAGATCCCGCTCGCCCGGTGAGCAAGGGCGCCTCGAGATTCGCGAGCGCGGCTCCGCTGGGCGCGGAGCTCGCGCTGGCCCTCCGCGCCGCCGCCCGCGGCGCGGAGATCGCGCGGGAGGGCGCG
>JBFIHP010000061.1:0-9673 GCA_041601735.1 Planctomycetota bacterium
CCGCTTGCGGCGAATCCGGGCTTTTGCGACAGTCCTGGCCCCCGGATTCCGATGGTCTGGATGATGATGCAAGTGCCCGACATCTCGGTCGTCGTCCTCTCCTGGAACACCCTCGAGCTGACCCGGGCCTGCCTGGGTGCCCTGCGCAGCTGCAGCGAGTCTTCGGCTCTCGCCCTCGAGGTCATCGTCATCGACAACGCCTCCGCCGACGATTCGCTCGCCATGGTGCGCGCCGAGTTCCCCGAGGTGAAGCTCTACGTCAACGAGATCAACCAGGGCTACGCCCGGGGCGTCAATCAGGGCCTCGCCCTCGCGACCGGCCGGACGATCTGCCTGCTGGGCAGCGACACCGAGGTCCGGCCGGGGACCTTCGAGCGGATGATCGGCTTCCTCGACGCTCATCCCGACGTGGGCGCCGTGGCGCCCCGGCTGGTGAATCCCGACGGTTCGGCGCAGCGGGCCTGCATGCGCTTCCCCGACCTCAAGGTGGCCCTCGCCTACGACACGGCGATCGAGGACCTCGGCTGGGAAGGGGCGATCCTCAGCCGCTACAAGTACGAGGACTGGAGCCACGACCACGACGCCGTCGTCGATCAACCTCCGGGCACCTGCCTCATGGTGAAGCGCGAGGTCTACGAGCAGGTCGGCCCCATGGACCGCAAGCTCTGGCTCTTCTTCAACGACGTCGACTGGTGCCTGCGCATCCGCCGGGCCGGCTGGAAGATCTGGTACCTGCACGAGGGCACCTCGGTCCTGCACCACCTCGGTCAGAGCACGAGTCGCTTCCCGACCTTCCCCTACGAATGGCACAAGAACCGCCTGCACTTCTACCGCAAGCACTTCCACGCCATGGGCGTCTTCATCGTCAAGCTGTCGATGCTCTACATCGCCGGACGCGAGCTCGTCCGCATCCGCCGCAACCTCGAGAGCACCCGCGAGTTCTTCGCCCACGCCGGCCAGGTCGTCCGCGCCCTCGGCCAGGTCCTCCTCCAGTAGGCGTCCGACGCCTAACGGCGCTCGAAGGAGAGGAGGACGAGGCCGGCGGCGAGTTCGGGGCTCTCGATCCGCCGGTAGCGGCCCTCGAGGCCGCGCTCGATCGCGGGGTCGGCATCGACGAGGAGGATGACCGGGGGCTGGTCGAGCAGCGCCCGCGCCACGACCGCGTCGGCTTCGGCCGTGCCACGGACGAGGATCGAGCGACCCGCGGTACGGTGACCCACCCGTTCGTAGTAGCGCAGAACGGGGGCGCGTGGTCCGGCCAGCACCAGCCAGCCCGATTCCGGCAGGCGCGCGGCGGCCTGATCGAGCCGGGCGCGGTCGGCCTCCGCTCGAGGGAGCCTCGGCTCGACGGCCGCGGCGCCGCAGGCGACGGCGAGGAGGGCGACCAGGGCGAGCATCGGCCCGCGCCGCGAGCTCGCGCCCGAGTACGCGAAACCGAGCGCGAGACCGAAGGCGGGGAGGACCGCGGTCAGCGCCGGTCTGAGGGCCCCGGTCTCGAGTTCGCAGACGGCGGCCACGAGCGCGGGACCCAGGGCCAGCGCGAGCACCGTCGGAGCGAGAGCCGAGCGCCGGCCCCCGAGAAGGAAGATCGCCGCGAGCGCGGCGGCGAAGAGCCCCAGGGTCAGATTCGGCGCCACCAGCTCCGGAGGGAGCGCGGGGACGAAGTGATGCAGTTGCTCGACCCTCGCGCCCTCGCCCGGCAGCAGGAAGGGCAGGATGCCGGCGCCGAGGCCGCCGCCGAGCGCGGTCCAGACCGGGTGCCAGTTCGCGGCGCGCAGGAGGGCGACCAGCGCGGCTCCGAGCGCGAGCGCCCAGCCGCCGCCGCCGATCACGAGGGCGCCGGACCAGAAGGGCGCCGCAGCCGTCATCCCCAGGAGCGCGACCGCGCGGCCGCCGCGGCCGAGGCCCCGGGCCGACCAGAAGAGCAGGACGAGGGCGAGTCCGGCCGAGATAAGACCCAGGAGCCGGGAGGGGCGCTCCATCGTGCCGACGAGGAAGGACCAGGTTCGCTGGATCCGATCGTCCGGGGAGCTGACCTCGTCCGCCAGCACGCGTCCGAGGACCTCGGCCTCGCCGATCCCGAGGCGTTCGGAGAGGGCGGCCAGGCCGAGGACCAGCAGGAGCAGGCCGAGAACGAGGGGAGCCGTCGGGTCGCGGGGCCCGGGATTCGGGGCGGGGCTCTCCTGGACGTCGGTCTCGCTCATGGTCTCCTTCGCCGGGGGCGCATCTTTGGTACCGTCCGGATGGCCGGCCGCGGATGATAACAGGCCGTCCGGAATCGAACATGCGACTGAGCTTCGTCCACATCGTCGACCCGACCCTCTATGACCCGGGAACGGCCGCTCTGGCCGGACTCGCCCGCGCGCTCGGCGTCGAGGTGAGCCGCTTTCCCGCCGATTTCGGATCGCGTCAGGAGGATCTCTTCCAGGCTCTGCTCGCCTCCAGGCCCGACCTCGTGGCGATCCGGGTCAGCGGCGAGGTCCGCGAGGCTCTCGTCCACGTCCTCGAGAAGTTGCGCGAGGCGGCACCCTCGCTCCGCCTGGCCTTCTACGGTCCGCTCGCCTCGGGGCAGCCCGAGGAGGTGATCGGCATGGCGCCCTCGGCCTTCGTCCTGACCGGCGATCCCGAGATCGGACTCGCGCAGCTCGTCGAGGGCGGCCTGGAGGCGGCGCTCTCCGACCCGCCGCCCGGCGTGATCCTCGTCCACGACGGTCAGCTGCGTCGGGGACCCGAGGCCGGTCCCGCCGATCCGGCGCTCGCGCCGCCGCCCGCCGTCGATCTCTTCGAGCCGGGCCTCGCTCGCAGCGGCGTCGGCGGCTCCTTCTTCGGCGAACCCGGGAGCCTCACGCTCGAGACCACGATCGGCAACCCCGCCGGCCCCTCGGGCAACGTCGCGCTGTCCGCCTTCAATCATCCCACGATCTACCCCCCGCGGCTCCGTCCGGTCGTCAAGATCGTCGAGCAGGCCATCATGATCCGCGCCCAGGCCCGCGCTCTCGAGCTGGCCGATCGCGAGTTCGGCTTCGCGGGCAGCCACTACGGTGAGGTCCTGGCGGCGCTCGAGTCGATCGCCGGCGATCGCCCGGTGAGCCTCAGGATGCTCGCGAGCAGCGCCAACACCGAATTGATCCGCGACACGGCGCCCGGTCGCATCCGGCGCATCGTCTGTGAACTCGATGCCGTCGGCGGCGCGGCCGAGAGCCTCCCCGACGCGCAGACCGCCGCCGCGGTGAGCGAGTTCGCCGAGCTCGCGCGGGGTCGCGGCTTCGAGATCGGCCTTCTGGTCTCGGCGGGGCTCCCGGGAGAGACCGGCGACGACCTGCGGCGCAAGATCGACCTCGTCCGGGCGCTCGCACCCGAGGCCTTGCGCTTCTTTCCCTTCTCGCCGCTCCACGGCCACCCCTGGCATCGTATCGCGCTCGAGGCCGACATGATGCCGCGGGGCGAGGAGGCCTGGAATCGTGAGGTCTACACGCCGCTCCGGCAGCCCGGTCTCGACGAGGAGACCTGGCACACACTCTGGCAGGACTGCCTGAATCTCCAGGCCGAGGTCCAGCTCGCGGCCCAGCGCCCGGCCGCGGAGACGGGTCGATGAGCTTCGTGCCGCCGCCGATGCCCGAGATCAGGACCGAACTTCCCCGCGGTCCGGTGCTCGTGATCGCGCCCCATCCCGACGACGAGATGGTCGGACCAGGAGGCGTCCTGCTCCGGCATGCCGAGCAGGGCGATCCGATCCACGCGATCGTCGTCTTCGACGGGAGTCTCGGCGACCCCGACGGTCACTACGAAGCCGAGGGCTACACGGCGCTCCGCGAGGACGAGAGTCGCGGCGTGCTGCGTGACTATCTCGGCTGCGAGGACGTGGTCTTCTTCGCCTTCCGCGACGGCGTGACCGAGGACGACGTCGATGCCATCTACCCGGGGCTCCCGAAGGATCCGGACGAGAAGCGTCGCGTGCTCATCGACGGTCTGGCCGCCCGGCTCGAGGCCGAGATCGAGCGCGTGAAGCCGCGATCGCTCTACTACCCCTGGATCGGCGAGGTGCATGCCGACCACTGGGGCTGCGCCGCCGCGGTGCAGCAGCTCGCCCGCAATCGACCCGATCTCTTCCGCGGCACATCACTCCTCGGCTACGAGGTCTGGTCGACCCTCCTACCCGAGACCCTGGTCGAGATCAGCGGCGTCATGGCGCGCAAGCGCGAGGCCGTCGCGCGCTACGAGAGCCAGTGTCGCTACGTCGATCTCCCCGACGTCGTCGCCGGCATGAACCGCTACCGCGCCATGCTCCTGCCCTTCGATGCGGCGCGCGGCATGCGTTTCGCCGAGGCCTTCGTCGGTCGCTTTGACCTGGAGGATGGCCCATGAAGGTCCTCATGGCCCTGCACAACTACCCGCCGGAGTTCACCGGCGGGGTCGAGCGCTCCGTCGCCGTTCTCGCCCGCGAGCTGGTCTCGCGCGGCCACGAGGTTCGCATCCTCGCGGGCTCCGAGGAGCGCCGGCCCGCAGCCGTGCTCGAGCAGGAGCGTCACGAGGGCATCCTCGTGCACCGCTTCCACCGCGCCGAGGGCTACGTCAATCCGGTCGATCTGCACGACCCGATGGCCGACGCCGCGATCGAGAACCTGCTCGGGGGTTTTCGACCGGACGTCCTGCACCTGCACCACTGGTACGGCCTGACGACCGGCCTCGTGAGCCTCGCGGCTCGGGCGGGGATTCCCTCGGCCGTGACCCTGCACGACTACTGGACGACCTGTTCGCTCTTCTTCCGCATGCCCGATCAGGACGGTTTCTGCACCAGCCCCGAGAGCCTCACATCCTGTTTCGATTGCCTCATGATCCGGCGGCCGATGGAGGAGGGCGAGATGCGTTTCGCCCTCGAGATGCGCTTCGCCGATCTCGATCAGGAGCTGGCCCTCGCCCGCGCCGTCGTGGTCTCGACCCAGCGTCAGCTCGTTCGCCTCGGCGAACTCGGGCGCTTCCCGCGGTCGATCTTCGAGAAGGTGCGGCTCGAACCCCTCGGCGTCATGCACGGCATGCCCGCGAAGCCGCGGCACGTTCGCGATCGGCGTGAGGCTCCCGTCGTGTTCGCCCACTGGGGCAATCTCTCGCGCCTGAAGGGCGTGCTCGATCTGGTCCGGGCGGCGGCCTCGTCGCCGCTCGCGAGCCGTATCCTCCTGCATTTCGCCGGCGCCTCGGTCGAACCCGGTCTCGAGAACGAGATGCGCCGGCTCGCCGGTCCGGTGAAGCTCAGGTTCAGCGGACCCTATGAACCCGAGAAGCTCGCTCAGGTCGTCGAGGACGCCGACGTCGCGGTTTTCCCCTCGCGCGCGATGGAGACCCACTCGATCGTGGTCGATGAGGCGCTCATGCTGGGCCTCCCGGTCATCGTCAGCGACGTGGGCGCGATCGCCGAGCGCGTCGGCAGCCGTGGCCGCATCGTACCCGCGGGTGACGTCGATGCCCTGAGGAGCGCTCTCGAGGATCTCGTCGCCCGCGAGGGCCGCGAGAACCTCGCCCATGGCGATCCCGGACATGTCGTCACCGGCGAGGAGTACGCCGGCGCGATCGAGCGGGTCTACGAGGACGTCATCGCCGACGGCGCGCCCGCGGCGGGTCGCGACCTCGGCCGCGATCGCCTCGCCTTCCGCAACGCCCGCCTCGCCGAGATCGCGCGATTCGTGGGCGGGGTGATGGAGAAGAACACGGTCATGATGGACGCGATCCGAGGCGACGCCGTCGCCATCGACGCGCTCCGGGCGATCGACCCCGATCTGGCTCGCCGTCTCGAGGGCGGCGAGGCTTCCGGAGAGAAGGACGCATGAAGCAGCAATCGGTCTCCGTCGTCATCAGGACCTTCAACCGCCCGGCGATGCTGCGTCGCGCGCTCGAGTCGGTTGCCGCCCAGACCTGGCCGAACATCGAGGTCGTGCTGGTGAACGACGGCGGCGAGAGCGTCCAGGGCCTGGTGAACGAGTTCGCGGACCGCCTCGACATCAAGTACCTCGACTTCGCGCCGGATAAGAAGCCGGGCCGCTGCCGGGCCGCCAACCTCGCCATCGAGGCGGCCCGCTCGGAGTGGATCTGTTACCTCGACGACGACGACATCCACTATCCGGATCACGTCGAGACGCTGATGACCGCCGCGGAGGAGACCGGCGCTCCGATCCTCTACAGCGACGCCATGAAGGGCATCGAGGAGCCCGACGGCAAGGGCGGCTACGTCGTGACGCGGGTCGAGAAGGGGCCCTCCGAAGACTTCTCTCGCGCCGGTTTCTACCTCGGCTGCTACATCCACCTCTCGACCTTCTGCCACCGGAAGGAGATCTACCGTACCCTCGGCGGCTTCGACGAGACCCTCGACGTCCTCGAGGATCTCGACCTCTTCTTCCGTTACTCCTTCGAGGCGCACTTTCACCACGTGCGCAAGTACACCGCGCAGTTCCAGGTACGGACCGATCGTTCGAACGCGATCACCGCGATGCGCAAGGAGTTCCTCGAGACCAACGAGATGCTGTGCAAGAAGTACCTGCACACGGCGATGGGCGACCTCATGCGCATGCTCCTCGACGGCCGCGGTCAGCTGCTCGCGGCCTACGAGCGCGCCGAGGAGTTGACCCTGCGCGTCGTCGATCTCGAGCGACGCATCGCCGAGCTCGAGAAGGAGCGGGCATGAGCGCGGCCCACTACCGCTCCTGGGAGCCCCTCCTGCCGCCGAGCGCCCTGGCGACCGGGCCGCTCGTGGTGGTCGCGCCCCATCCCGACGACGAGGTGATCGGCGCCGCGGGCCTCATCATGGGGCATGTCGAGGCCGGGCAGCCGGTCACGGTGGTGGTGATGACCGACGGCGCCGAGGGCATCCCCGGAACGGCCAGCGGGCCCGACTACGCCAGGCTCCGGCAGGAGGAGTGCCGGGCCGCCGCCGCCGTGCTCGGCGTCGTCGATCTGCGCTTCCTCGACTTCGCCGACGGCGGCCTGCGCGGCCTCGCCGAGCGCCCGGGCTCCGAGCCCGTGCGTCGTCTCCATGCCATCCTGGCCGAGATCCGGCCCGCGCGGGTCGCGCTGCCTTCGCCCTTCGAGCTGCACCCGGACCACAAGGCTACCTGCCTGATCGCCGAGCAGGCCCTGTTGGGGCTCGAGGCCGCGCCCGAGCTGATCGCCTTCGAGGTCGGCTCGCTGATGCCGATCAATCTCCTGCTCGACCTGAGCGCGCACGAGGAGCGCAAGCTCCGCGCCCTGGCCTGCTATGCCTCGCAGATCGAGCACCACGACATCCCCGGCAAGGTCGCCGCGCTCGATCGGGCGAGGACCGCCAACGTGCCGATGAAGGAGATCAGCCACTGCGAGGGTTATCTCGTCGTGGCGCCGGGGCGCTTTCCGGAATATCGTGCCGCCGCCGACGACTTGTGCAGGTTGATCGATTCGATGATGCCGAGACCGCCGTATGCCTGAGACGACCCCGACCGAGGCCGCCCCGATCACGATGGAGGATGCGCGCCGTCGCTACCTGAACGGCAGTCCCCGCGAGGGGCGCAAGACCGTCGCCGCGGTGATGACCTCGTTCAACAAGCGCGAGGACGTGAGGAAGAACCTCGACGGCATCCGGGCGCAGACCGTCCGCTTCGACGAGGTCATCGTGGTGGACAACCACTCCTCGGACGGCACCCAGGAGATGGTCCGCCGCGACTACCCCGAGGTGCTCTTCATCGAGATGCACGACTCGTCCTACGGCGCCTGCGAGACCTTCAACATCGGCTTCGGCAACGCCACCACCGACTTCGTGGCGATCCTCGACGACGACGTGATCCTGCCGCCGGAGTGGGTCGAGAAGGTGCTGGCGAAGTTCGCGAGCGAGCCGGAGACGACCGGCTTCATCTCGAGCAAGGTGGTCGAGCCCGGCACGCCGGACTGGTACGACAAGCACCCGAGCGTGAACGCCGAGCGCTACATGGCGACCTTCCGGGGCTGCGCGACGATGGCGAAACGCGACGTGCTCGCCCGCGCCGGCTACTACGACGAGCACTTCTTCATCTACGGCAACGAGCGCGACCTCTCCTGTCGCGTTCTGAACCTCGGCTACCGCATCCTGCAGTTCCCCGGGGTCGAGGTCCGGCACGGCACGCCCTTCGGCATGAAGAAGAACGCACGCAGCCTCTACTACCACGTGCGCAACCTCTGGCTCTATCTGTTCAAGAACGTCGCCCTGCTGAAGATCATGAGCTTCGTCCTCCGGCTCCTCCTGAAGCCGGTCCTGCCGAAGTCGAAGGGCGAGGTCACCGCCGACGCGGTGGGCTCGATCGGCGGCTTCTCGATGATCAGGGAGACGAAGGGCGGGCTCTGGATCTGCATCAAGGCCACCCTCGCCGCCTTCTGGTCGCTGCCCTACTGCCTGAAGCGCCGGCAGGTCTGCCGCCACCAGGACTTCGAGCTGCCCTTGAAATGATCACCCCTCATACGGTGCCAGGCACATTCCGCCGCAAATCGCGGAAGAAGGTGCCTGGCACCGTATGAGGGATGATCGCGGCGGAACGTGCCTGGCACCGTATGCGGGGAATTCGCGGCGGAAGGTGCCTGGCACCGTATGAGGGGTCAGTTCTCGTCGGGGTCGTCGCCGTCCTTCTTCTTCTTCTTGTTGATCTTCTCGAGGATCTTGTTCTTGGCGTTGATCGCCTCCTCCTCGGACTTGAAGGGACCGGCGGCCTTCTTGGCCATCGGCTTTTCGGGCTTGGGTTCGTCGAACTCGCGCTTCTCCTTCTTCGCCGCGGCCTTGGCCTTGGTCCAGGCGGCGAGCGCCTCCTTGTAGTCGGCCTCGGACTTCTTCTTGAAGTCCTTGAGCTCGTCCGCCTCCATCACCTGGAAGCCCTCCTTGGCGGTCTGGACCACGATCCAGGCCTCCTTCTCGGGCTTGGGCTGGGGATCGGGCTGGGCGAACAACGGGGTGACGATGAAGAAGGCGGCCACGAAGGCCGAGCTGAGGAAGGATCGCATCGCGGGAAGACTCCGGCATGGAGCAGTCGGAACGACTGGCGTCGAGGCGGAGGATCGAGGCCGCGCTTCGGCTCAGGCACCGGGATCGGCTCCGCCGCGCGGGCCGTGGCCGCGCAGCGCGGAATTTGATCTCCCGGCCGCCCGCACGCAAGGGGCGGCGAGATTTTGGGGGGTCGATTCTCGCCCGGACTCAGCGCGCGAGGCGGCGCATGAGGGCCTCGACGGGTCCGGTCCGAAAGAGCGCGAGCCAGGCCGCCGAGAAGGCGAGCGAAAGGGACCCGACCGCGGCGGCGACCACCAGCGTCAGCGGGAGACCCTGCCCCCCGAGGAGCTTCAGGCGGTCGAGGAGACCCATGCCGAGGACGACGTGGCCGAGGTAGAGCGTGAAGGCCATGCGCCCGGTCTGGACGAAGGGCCGCAGCGGTAGCCGCATGAACTCGAAGCTCGCCAGCAGGAAGGAGAGCCCGACCAGGGCCAGCGCCGATCCGAGGGCCTGCATGAAGTAGAAGGGCCCCGGAGGCAGGGCCTCGAGACCGAAGAGGATGCGGATCTGTTCGTCGTAGAGGAGCGGCCCCGGGTCGCCGGGGTCGATCACGAAGCCCGAGACGTCGCCCCGGCGATCGCGAACACGCACCTCGACGCTTCGGAAGGCCGCCGGCCAGGCCGGTCGGTCGGCGCCGTCGAGGCC
>JBFIHP010000062.1:0-9652 GCA_041601735.1 Planctomycetota bacterium
CCCGATCCCCTTCGACTTCGACGGTCTCGCGCCCCTCTTCCTCGAAGATGGGCCCGATGGTGCCGTCCCCGTCGGGGACCTTGAACTTGACCCGCGGCCCCGTCCGCTCGTCTTCGGAGGCGTCGGCTCGACGCCTCTTGCCCTGACGAGCCTGGGCGGCCCGGTCCTTGACCACGACCGGATCAGCACGACTCTGTGCCAAACCGCTCGCGGCCTCGGAGGCCTTCTGGCTGAATGCGGCGTCCCCGCTGTCGCGGGTACGAGTCGAGAGCTCCGAGGACCGCGTCGCGCCCGTGACGGGCGAGGCGCGCGCCCCGACGCTCGACGCCGCTCCGAGGAGTGATTCGCCGAACATGAGCAAGCCCCGTGGTTCCGGTCCACCCACACGAGGCGACCGATAACTCCACATGAAGACTACTGCCGTCCGCGGCCCGCGGTCGGGGGATTCTCGCCGCGAAGAAGATGCAGAGGGATGGGAGTTCATTCGGCACATGAAGACCTGGCGAAGGCCCCAGGAATTCCCGAAGGTCGCGTCGAGTCGCGCGGTCCGGACGTATAGTGGAGAGGAACACCCGGGATCGGTCGGGATGAGCGCGCCGGTTCTCCATGGGAGAGCCATTCGATGTCGCTGCCCCGAGCACGCGGCGGCCCGCTCATCCGACCTGTCCTCTTTCCTTCCGCCGCCTCGCCGGCTCCGATCCTCCTCATCGCGCAATCACCCCGGGCGGCTTCGACCTGGAGCGCCCCAGGAGCGCCGCTCTGACCGAGCGGCATTCCGGATCTCCACCAGCATCGATGGCCGGCCTGTCAGGCCGCCGCTCCTCGCGCTCGAGCGTCGCTTCCACCGAGCGGCTTCCCGACGTCACGACAGCGACTGATTGCCGGCCTGTCGGGCCGGCGCTCCCGGGCCGCGAACCCTCCGCGGCCGCCGAGCGAGCGGTGCGTCTCATCATCACCCGCCGCCTGCATGATCATTCACCGCCTTTGTTCTTCGAGCGCCGCGGTTGCCGAAAGTAGCATGGCGGATCGTCTCGATAGTCCAGCGAGGAACCAGGCATGCATCACGCGATTCGCATCTTCATCATGTTGGCTCTGGCCGTTCCGGTCGCGGCCCAGGATGCGATCCCGCTCGACTACGGCAAGGCCGCGATCGAACTGCACGAGGCTCCGGATCTCATCGCCTTCGGCTACCGTCGCGACTTCGACGAGTCTCGGCTGCGCGATCTGCTCGGTGCCGACTTCGGCGCCCTGCGCGAGCACCTCGACGAGTGGAGGACGGTCGTGATCGAGGTCGATGCTCCCGCTCTCGAGCGTTGCCTCGAGAAGCTCCGCCGGCTGCGCGGCGTCCGTTTCGCCCATCCTCTGCGCCTGCTCGCACCCGGAATGGACCGCGTCGGCTGGTACATCCTCACCGAGGAGCTGGTCGTGAAGTTCCGCGGCACGCCGACGGTGAACGAGATCCAGCGCCGGCTCGATGATGCCGGCGCCCAGCTCGTTCGCCCCCTGCGCTGGCTGCCGGGCGCCTTCGTCCTGCGCGTCCGCGGCCACGACGATGCGCTTCGCGCGGCCGCCGCGCTCCGCGCCACGGGGACCGTCGAATGGGCGCACGCGGACTGGCTCCGGCATCTCGGCATCCGCGAGACCCTGCCCAACGATCCGCTCTGGGTGAATCTCTGGCACCTCAAGAACACCGGCCAGGGCGGCGGCGTGGTCGGCGCCGATGCCAACGCCGGATCGGCCTGGGACCACGTCCAGGGCCTCGGCATGACCATCGCGGTGATCGACACCGGCGTGGCGCCGCATCCGGACCTCCTGCTGGCGCCCCTGGGCTACGATGCCATCACCGGGGCCGGGCCGGGCGCAGCCACCGATCCCCTCGGCCACGGCACCCAGGTGGCGGGGGTCGCAGCGGCCCGCGGCAACAACGGCATCTTCCTCTGCGGCATGGCCCATCAGGCGACGATCCTCCCGATCCGTCTCATCACCGCGAGCGGTTTCGGAACCGCCACGGCCGAGGCCGGTTGCTTCATCTGGGCGACCGACAACGGCGCCGACGTGATCACCAACAGCTGGGGTCCGGACGGCGTGCCCTTTCCTCTGCCCACGGTGGTCGAGGCCTCCTTCAGCTACGCGGTCACCAACGGTCGCGGCGGTCTGGGCACCCCGATCTTCTGGGCGGCCGGCAACGGCAACGAGGCGATCGCTCCCGACGAGTACGTCTCCTCGGTCTACACCATCGCGGTCGGCGCGGTGACGAACCTGAACGTTCGCGCCAGCTACAGCGACTACGGCCCGGAGCTCGATCTGGTCGCTCCGTCCTCGGGGGGTAGCCGCGGGATCAACACGACCACGATGAGCGGCGGTACGACCCTCAGCTTCGGCGGCACCTCGGCCTCGGCACCGCTCGCCGCCGGCGTCGGCGCCCTCGTCATCGAGGCTGCGCCGCAGCTGAACTGGGTCCAGGTTCGCGACGTCCTCCGCAACAGCGCCATGC
The DNA here is from genome assembly GCA_041601735.1 of Planctomycetota bacterium. Lineage (GTDB taxonomy): Bacteria > Planctomycetota > DRQF01 > JACKGY01. Next base: position 2,495 of record JBFIHP010000062.1, read on the forward strand.
CCATCCAGCAGGCCATCGCTTCCTACGGGTCGAACGGCCAGAGCATCTACTATGGCCACGGCCGCCTCGACGCGCACCAGGCCGTCCTCGACGCCATGAGCAGCTTGCCGCAGCCCCTTTCGCTCTCGGTGGCGACCACGGGCCAGGGCGACATCGTGATCGACCTCGACAACATGGGTCCCTTCCACGAGTGGGCGATCGGCTTCTCGGCGCAGATCTTCAACCCGGTGGGGAGCGGGCCGCTCTTCGGCGTCGGCTGGGACGCCCTCATCACCTTCTTCATGCCGGCCGGCACCGTGCCCTTCCACTCCTGGGCCGACGCCAACGGCAGCTTCCACTGGGGCGCCACAGGTATTCCGGCGGGAATCCGCCTCCAGGCCGTGGCCCTCGAGGTGATGCCCGACTACTCCTGGCGCATCTCCAACGTCACCGACACGATCTTCTGATCGATCCGGGCGCCGCTCCCGGGTGCCGCCCCGGTCACGAGCCCGAGCATCCCGCCGTCCCGCGCTATGAAGCGACGAGCGGAATCCGTATCCTCGGTCCGCATGAGCCGACCCGTCCCCATCCTCCTCCTGCTCCTCCTCGTCGCCTGCGGTGACGACGCTCCTGCGCCCACGCCCGAACGCGCGGGTGTCGAATCCGGTCGGCCCTTCGCGCTGGTCGAGGTCGGACCCGGCTCGGGCCTCGACTTCGCGACCCGCAGCGGCGGCCCGGCGCAGGACGCCATCATCGAGGTGAAGTCCACCGGCATCGGCGTCCTCGACTTCGACGGCGACGGGCTCCAGGACGTCGTCCTGGTCGCCGGCTCCTCCCTCGAGCGCCTGCGCGCGGGCCGGCCCGGTTTCGGCGTCCGCCTCTACCGGAACCTCGGCGGGCTCCGCTTCGAAGACGCGACCGAGGCGGCGGGCCTCGCCGATCTCGACCTCGGCTGGACCTGCGCGCCCGCGACCGCCGACATCGACGGCGACGGCGACGACGACCTCTACATCACCGCCTGGGGCCGGAACCGCCTCCTCCTGAACGAGGGCGGCCGCTTCCGCCTGATCGAGGATCAGCTCGCGGACCCCGGCTGGGGCACGAGCTCGGTCTTCCACGACCTCGACCAGGACGGCGACCTCGACCTCTACCTCTGCAACTACCTGCTCTTCGATCCCGAGACCGCGCCGAAGGACGGCGATCCCGGCTTCAGCTGCCGCTGGCGGGGGATGCCGGTCATGTGCGGCCCGAAGGGCTTCCCGCCCCAGGCCGACCGCGTCTTCGAGAACCTCGGCGACGGCCGCTTCCGTGACGCGAGCGAGGACTGGGGCATCGCGAGCCTGCCGCCCTCCTTCGGTCTCGGCGTCGTGGCCGGCGACTTCGACGGCAACGGCCGCCCGGAGCTCTACGTCGCCAACGACGGCATGCCGAACTTCCGCCTCGAGCGCGAACCCGAGACCGGGCGCTTCGTCGATCGCGCGGCGCTGGAGGGCCTCGCGCTGAGCGAGGACGGCGCGCCGCAGGCCGGCATGGGCGTGGATGCCGTCGATCTCAACGGCGACGGCTTCGACGACATCCTCTGCACCAACTTCGGCGGCGAGGTGAACGACCTCTACGTCTCGGTCGATCGCGACTTCTACGTCGAGACCTCGGCGACCTCCGGCCTCGCCCTCGGCGCCCTGCCGATGCTCGGCTGGGGCGCCTTCCTGCGCGACCTCGACCTCGACGGCCGGATCGACGTCTTCGTGGCCAACGGCCACGTCTACCCGCAGGCGGCGCGGCCCGGCACGGGCACCGACTACCCCCAGAAGAACCAGCTCTGGCTGGGTCTTCCGGACGGTCGTTTCGACCTGCAGGACGAGCGCGGGCATCCGGGGCTCGCGGTCCAAAAGGTCTCGCGCGGCGCGCTGGCCGCCGACCTCGACGAGGACGGCGACCTCGACATCCTGGTCTGCAATCTGAACGACCGGCCGACGCTGATCGAGAATCGCCTCCATCGGAAGGCGCTCGGTCGCGCCTCCGTCGCGATCCGCCTCCGGCAGCAGGGCCGAAACCGCGAGGCGATCGGCGCGCGCGTCCGCCTGCTCGGTCCAGACGACGCGCCGGCCCTCGAGATGCGCCGGCAGTACTCCTTCCAGAGCTCGGGGGAGGCGCGACTCGTCTTCGGCGTGCCGCTCGACGCCGAGCTGGAAGGCGCGGAGGTGATCTGGCCGGACGGTTCGCGCGAGGTCTTCGCGGTCGAGAAGGACCGCCTGAACGTCCTCCAGGCGGGAGGGGGGAAGCGATGAGAGTCCTCGCCATCCTCCTCGCGGCCCTCGTCCTCTCGGCGCAGGCCGGGGCGCAGCTCGACAAGGACCCGCGCTACGTCAAGAAGCGGGCCGAGCGTATGCTCGCGCAGTTCGACTACCGGACCTGCCTCGGCTACCTCGAGAAGGCCGAGAAGACGATCCCGAAGGACGGCGAGATCCGCATCCTGAAGGGCGAAACCCTCTTCCTCCTCGAGCGCTACGACGAGGCCGTCGTCGCCTACGAGGCCGGGCTCGCGCTTGCTCCGGAGCTGCGCGGTCGGGTCACGAATCTACCGCTCGCGCTCGTGCGTGCCGCGCGCCTCGACGAGGCCGGGGTCGCGGCCGCGGCCCTCCTCGCGGCGGCGACGGACGACCACGGCCGCGCCAATGCGCAGTTCATCATCGGGCTCACGGCCTGGCACCAGGGCGAGCTCGAGGTCGCGACGAAGGCGCTCGAACTCGCGGTCGGTCTCGAGCCGCGGCTCGCGAAGGCCTGGTATCGCCTCGGCCTCGTCCACCTGCACGAGAAGAGGCTCCCCGCCGCGGTCGCGGCCTTCGAGAAGGTCCTCGAACTCGATCGCCTCCACCACGCCGCCGCCCACAACCTCGCGCTGGCCACCCGCAGGCTCGGCGACCCCGCACGCTCGAGGGCGGCGGTCGAGCGCTACCGGGCGATCGTCCAGGCGCGCCGGGAGCTGACCGATCTCCGCGCGACCCTCGAGCAGCGACCGAAGGATCCGGCGCTGCTCCGGCGCATGGCCGACATCTACTTCGACTTCGGCGCCTTCCACGAGGCGGCGCCGATCTACGCCGCCGTGACCGCCGCCGATCCCACCGATCTCGAGCCCCGCCTGCGTTTCGCGCGCTGCAAGTTCGAGACCCGCGACTACCACGACGCCCGGGTGCAGACGCGCATCATCCTCGACCGCGACCCGACGAACGACGAGGCGCGGAAGATCCAGGACGCCATCCTGAAGCTCATCGGCGAGAAGCCGGAGCCGGAGTCGCGACCCACGGAGCCCGACGACGAGGGCGCGGCCGAGACAGACGGGAAGCCCGCGCGATGAGCGCCACCGAGCTGGCGCTGCGCGAGCAGGGCCTCGACGCCGGCGCCTTCGATCTCGCGCCGCTGCGAGCCGCGCGCGATCACGAGGTCTTGCTCCGCCCCGTGGCGGCGCAGGCCTTCGAGGCGATGCGCCTCGCCGCCGCGCACGACGGCGTCGTCCTCCTCGCCGTCTCCGGCTACCGCTCGGTGCCGCGGCAGGAGGAGATCTGGAACGCCAAGTTCGCGAAGGCCCGCGCCGAGGGGGCGAGCGAGGAGGAGGCCCTGCGCCGCAACCTCGTCTACAGCGCGCCGCCGGGCTGGTCCCGGCACCACTGGGGCACCGACCTCGATCTGGTGGACGGCGCCCTCGACGCCGAGGCCAGGCTCGAGAGCGAGGACTGGCAGGAAGGCGGCTGCTGCCGTCCCGCCGGCCGCTGGCTCGACGAGCACGCCGCCGACTTCGGCTTCCTCAGGCCCTACGACGTCTATCGCGGCGGCTTCTCCGCCGAGCCCTGGCACTGGAGCTTCGCGCCCCCCGCGATCGCCTTCCTGCCCCGCATGCGGCGCATCGACTGGCACGGTCTCTTCCGCGCCGAGCCCTGGTCCGGCGCCGCCCTCATGGCCCCGACCGTCGATCGCGACTTCGCTCGCTTCGTCCTCGGCATTCAACCCCGCCTCCGCGTCGCCACCTCCCGGTAGAGGGTGAGGAGCGCGGCGAAGTGCTCGTCGAGGAGGCGCGCGCCGGAGGGGGCGGCTCTCATGGCGGCGAGGCGCTCGGGCCGGTCGGCGAGATCGTCGAGGGCGCGGGCGAGGGCCTGCGGATCGTCGGCGGGGACGACGAGGCCGCGGCCGAGGACGCGCTCCTTCGGCGCCCCGCGATCGCTCACGATGACCGGCAGGCCGAGGTGCAGGGCCTCGTCGACGACGAGGGCGTAGGTCTCGAAGGCGAGGTAGGGCAGGACCGCGAGATCGCTCGCGGCGGCCATCGCCGGGCGCTCGTCGTCGGCGAAGGGGCCGGCGAAGGTCACGTCGAGGTCGCGCGCGAGGTCTTCGAGTTCGGCCATGAAGGCGGGCTCGCCCGCGCGGCCGTGGAAGGTCAGCGCGAAGCGGGCGGGATCGCGGGTCATGGCCAGGGCCGCGAGGAGCACCTGCGGACCCTTGCGCGGGTCGAGGCCGGCCCAGTTGACGAGGCGGAGCCGCCCGGGGTCGGGGCTCGGCGTCCGGGGCAGGGGCGCGAGCTCCGGCGTGCCGATCGGCAGGACCTCGATCGCCTGGTCCTCGAAACCCGGGAGCGTGCGGATGAAGTCGCGTTGCGTCGCGCTCACGGCGAGCACCCGGTCGGCGCGGCGGAGGTCCTCGCCGTGGATCGCGCGGCGCTCGCCGAGCCCGGCCTCGATCGCCTCGAGCGGCAGATGGGCGAGGTCGGGCGCGAGGCAGCGCGCGCAGTCGGCGAGGGTCACCTCCCTCGCGCAGAAGCTCCGGGCATCGGGCATGCGGTGGTGGCGCGGGCAGGAGACGAAGAGGTCGTGCAGCGTGACGACCACGGGAAGACCCGCGTCGCGGAGCGCCGCGACGAGGCCGCGGCTGAGCGCGTGCCAGTGGTGCAGGTGGACGAGATCGGGAGCGAAGCTCCGGGCCTCGGCGAGGACGAGATCGCGGATGCGCGCGGAGCCGAGGTCGCCGGAGAGGAGCTCGGTTGCGGGATCGCGGTGGAGGCGGACGATCTCGATGTCCCGGCGCTCCTCGCGCGTGACCGAGCCGCCGGCCTGGAAGCGCGGCGATCCCACGACGACGCGGACCTCGTGGCCTTCGTCGCGGAGATGACGAGCCAGGGCCTCGACGTAGCTCTGCGTGCCGCCGTGCATCTCCGGCGGGAAGTAGTGGGAGATGAGCAGGAGCTTCATGGCCGCGATCCTACCTGCTGCATCCGGTCGGGTGTAGGATCGCCGGAACCGACCCGCCGCGGCTCCGACGTCGGGCGCTGCCAGGGGAGTGCGAATCGATGCTGCATCTCGACCGGACCCGTCTCGTGATCCTCGCCCTCGTCGTCCTCGGCGGGCTCGCCGGCGCCCAGACGACGAGACCGCGGAGCCCGGAGGAACTCCGGGGTTCGATCACGCCCGAGCGCGCCTGGTGGGATCTCCGGCACTACGAACTCGCGATAGAGGTGATGCCGGAGACGCGGTCGATCCGGGGCGAGAACCGGATCAGCTTCCTGCCCCTCGAGTCCGGGCGGACCATGCAGATCGATCTCCAGCCGCCGCTGCGCATCACGCGGGTGACGCGGGGCGACCGCGAACTCGCCTTCGAGACCGAGGGCAACGTGACCTGGGTCCGCTTTCCCGAGGCCCCGGCGATCGGGGAGGAGACGAGCCTCGTCGTCCGCTACGAGGGCCAGCCGCGGGAGAGCCGCAATCCGCCCTGGAGCGGCGGCTTCTCCTGGACGGAGGACTCGAAGGGGCGCCCCTTCATCGCGACGACCTGCCAGGGGATCGGGGCCAGCATCTGGTGGCCCGTGAAGGACCACGGCTACGACGAGCCCGACCGCGGCATGCTCCTCCATGCCACCGTGCCGGCCGCCTTGACCGCGGTCGCCAACGGGCGCCTGAAGAGCGTCGCGACCGCGGAGGACGGCAAGACCCGGACCTTCAGCTGGGAGGTCCTGAACCCGATCAACAGCTACGGAGTCAATCTCAACATCGCCGACTACGAGAGCTGGGACGAGGTCCATGCGGGCGAGTCGGGCCCGCTCGACCTGCAGTACTGGGTCCTGCCGGAGGACAGGAAGCGAGCGGAGAAGCAATTCGTCGAGCTGCCGCGGGTGATCGAGGCCTTCGAGTACTGGTTCGGTCCCTATCCCTTCCCGCAGGACGGCTTCAAGCTGGTGCAGGTGCCCTACCTCGGCATGGAGCACCAGAGCTCGGTGACCTACGGCAACGGCTTCCGCAACGGCTACCGCGGGCGCGATCTGAGCGGTACGGGCGTCGGTCTGAAGTTCGACTTCATCATCGTGCACGAGTCGGCCCACGAGTGGTTCGGCAACAACGTCTCGATGCAGGACGCCGCCGACATGTGGATCCACGAGGGCTTCGCCAACTACGCCGAGAGCCTCTTCGTGGAGTACCACTTCAGCCGCAAGGAGGCGGACGACTACGTCATCGGCACGCGCCGCAACATCCGCAACGATCGTCCGATCATCGGCGAGTACGGCCTGAACCGCGCGGGCTCGGGCGACATGTACTACAAGGGCGGCAACATGCTGCACACGCTGCGGCAGGTCGTCGACAACGACGTGAAGTGGCGGCGGCTTCTCCGGGGACTCAACTCGACCTTCCGGCACCGCACCGTCACGACGCAGGAGATCGAGGACCACATCGCCGCCGAGACCGGGCTCGATCTCGGCGCCTTCTTCGATCAGTACCTGCGGACGACCGACGTGCCGCTGCTCGAGTACCGGATCACGGGCGGGGCCGTCGGCTACCGCTGGGCGGAGGTCGTCCCGGGCTTCGCGATGCCGATCCGGGTCCACGTGAACGGCGAGGTCCATCTGCTCGTACCGCGCGCGGAGCTTCAGCTCCTTCAGCTCGAGGAGGCCGTGGAGTCCTTCCATCCCGATCGGAACTACTACGTCCGCAGCCGCAAGCTCTGACGACGAGGTTCGCCCCGAGGAGCGCCGCTCCGACAGAGCGGCACCAGGACACCCTCGAGCTTCGATGCCGGCCTGTCTGGCCGGCGCTCCTGAGGAGCGCCGCTCCGACAGAGCGGCACCAGGACACCCACGAGCTTCGGTGCCGGCCTGTCCGGCCGGCGCTCCCGAGGAGCGCCGCTCTGACAGAGCGGCATTCC
>JBFIHP010000063.1:0-9602 GCA_041601735.1 Planctomycetota bacterium
AGGTGCCTGGCACCGTATGTTCGGCGGAAGGTGCCTGGCACCATATGTCCCGTATGTTGTCACCGTATGTCGGTTCGACGCCGGTCGTTGGCAGTAGCCCGACAGCAGCTGAAGCCGGCGTTCCACGCGTTCCACGGCACCTGATGACTCGAGTGCATGGGCAGGAGACTCCTCGACCCGGTCGATGGTCACCGGGTAGGATCGGGCCGGCCGTTGCTCCCGGCGGCGAGAGCGATCGTTTCGACGTCCAGCAGAAGGAGAACCGACCTTGGCGCCCGCGTCCCCAGATCCTTCGGCGCCCGGTCCGGGACGGGCCGACCGGTATCGCGAGCTCTTCGAGCGCTCGGCGGACGCCATCCTGATCATCGACGGCGAGACCTTCATCGATTGCAACGATGCGACGGTGACGATGCTCAGGTACGCCGAGAAGGAGCAGCTGCTCCAGACCCACCCCTCCGAGCTCTCCCCCGAATTCCAGCCGGACGGCCGCCGCTCCTTCGAGAAGGCGAACGAGATGATCGCCATCGCATTCGAGCGGGGGAGCCACCGGTTCGAATGGGAGCACCTGCGAGCCGACGGCGAGGTCTTCCCGGTCGAGGTGCTGCTGACGGCGGTGCCGGAGGGGCCGCGGACGATACTCCACGTCGTCTGGCGCGACATCACCGATCGCAAGCAACTCGAATTCGAGTTGCGTCACGCCCAGAAGATGGAGGCCATCGGCAACCTCGCGGGCGGGGTCGCCCACGACTTCAACAACCTCCTCCTGGCCATCATGGGCTACGCCGAGCTGCTCGACGAGGAACTCGAGGACCAGCCGGTCCTCGCCGACCAGGTGCGGGAGATCCACAACGCGGCGCGGCGCGCGGCCGATCTGACCTCGAAGCTCCTGGCCTTCAGTCGCAAGCAGGCCCTGCAGCCCGAGCTGGTCGATCTGAACGTGCTGCTCGCGCAGTCGATTCGCATTCTCCAGGTCGTCGTCGGCGAGAGCGTCAGGGTCGAAATGCATCGCTGCGAGGAGGTCCTCCCGGTCAAGGTCGATCCGTCGCAGATCGAGCAGGTGCTGTTGAACGTCGCCACGAATGCTCGCGACGCGATGAAGGAGGGCGGGACCCTCACGATCAGGAGCGCATCGGAGCAGGTCGGCGAGGACTCGGGGCTCAACCTGCCGCCCGGCGACTATGCGCGCGTCCGGATCGAGGACACGGGCGTCGGCATGGCTCCCGAGGACGCAGCGCGGGCCTTCGACCCCTTCTTCAGCACGAAGGAGCGAGGTCGGGGTACCGGCCTCGGCCTGGCCAGCGTCTACGGCATCGTGACCCAGAGCGGTGGTGACGTCCGCATCGAGAGCAGCCCGGGCGCAGGAACCGTGGTCGAGTTTCACCTGCCGCGATCGCGGGAGCGCCTCGCGAGTCCTCCGAACCCCGGCGAGAAGAAACGAGATCGTGCTCCGGCCCGGGGAACGATCCTGGTGGTCGAGGACGAGGTGACGGTCGCGGCCATCGTCCGACGGATCCTGGAGCGCCGGGGTTATCAGGTGAAGGAGGCCGCGAACGGGATCGAAGCCCTCGAGGTCTTCCGTTCGGCCGCGCGCGAGATCGATCTGCTCCTCACCGATGTCGTCATGCCCGGAATGGGCGGCCCCGAACTCGCCCGACACGTCCGGGCGGAACACCCCGAGCTGCCGGTCCTCTTCATGTCCGGCTACACCGATGACGCCCTGACGGCCCAGGGCTTCGACATGGAGCAGGTCACGATCATCCGCAAGCCATTCACGGTGATGGAGTTGATCGAGGGCATCGCCGACGTCCTGGACCTGCGAGCCTGATCCTCCGGGGACCCTCGCAATCAGTCGTCGTCGCGCGCGAGATCGAGAAGGGCCGATCGCAGCCTGGCGTGACGGTCGAAGAGCCGGACGTAGTCGGCCTCGCTGCGGCCGCCCTTGGCCCGCATGACCTCGCGGAGCGCGCTCTTCTGGCCCCTGGTCCAGCGCGAGAGTCCGGGAATCGCCAGGACGAGCGGGGCCCAGCGCCTCCACGCCAGGCGTTCGCCGCGCGGCAGCTTCTTCGGCGACCTCAATCCGAGCAACGTCGCCGCCTCGATCTCGCAGACGTCGAGGCCGCCCTCGCGATCCCCACCGAAGCGAGCGGCGAGGTAGTCCGTGACGCGCAGGCCGATGTTGCCGAGGGAGAGCTTGCCGAGCACGTCGGAGCGCTTGCCTTCGAGCTGCAGGAACATGTACTGGGCCGCGAGATCGTGCACTCGCGCCGGCGAGCTGCGGTAGCCCGGTTCCCGCTTCATGCGGGCGAGTTCCTCGCGCTCGAGCGCGCGGATGCCGGCGTCGTGCGAGCGGAAACCGAGCTTCTGGTAGAACCACCAGGCTCCCGATTTCTGGCCCTCGGCATTGTCGTGGCCGAGCTGATAGGGGTCCACGGCGAAGCTGTTCGCGCCGAAGAGTCGGTTGACGACGGCGAGGATGCGGCAATAGGTTTCGGCGGCGCCGACTCCGCGGTAGGTCTCGAAGACGTTGTAGGCGACCTCGGCCGAGTTGAAGAAGGCGCTGCAGAGGACGTAGCCGATGGGGACGCCGTTCATCAGGGTCAGGAAGCCGTAGACGGCCTCGAGCAGGAGTCGGCGTTCGGGGACGGCGCCCATGCAGGCGAGCTGGAGCCCGTCGCCGAAGTCGATCATGCGGACGTCGTGCGGATCGGCATTGAGGAAGATCAGGAGGTCGCGATGCCGGGGCACCATGCAGGCGTTGGCCAGATCGATGAGCTTCCGGCCCGAACGGGCGTCGACCTTGCGGACCCGGAAGGAGACCTCGGGAATCGCGGACGCCAGCCTGGGGCGAGCCGAAGAGGGCGGGGCGGAACGATAGACGACCCGCGAGGCGGGCCAGCGCTCCCGGCTTCGCGCCGGCGTGTCGGGCCCGGGTTCGAACAGGATCGGGACGTCGAGATCCTCGTAGAGCTTCTCCCGCAGCTGGGTCTCGACCTTCAGGGCTTCGAAGCGGTCGATCAGGAACGAGGCGTCGGTCTCCTCCGGCCCCTTCAGGCGCTCGATCCAGTCGCCCGGTTCGAAGTCGAAGGAGTCGAGGGCGGCCGTCTCGCTGAAGGGGAGCAGGAGATGGAGCATCTCGCTCAGCTTGGAGCGGTTCTCGAATTCCTTCCACTGGATCGTCAGGTGCTCGGGCCAGCGCCGGGCGAGGAAGATCGCCGTGAGCCAGTAGAAGCGGAACTGGATGACCGTACCGGCGATGCCCGTGTCGGCGAGGGCCCGCCGGAAGCGGGCGAGATCGGAGCGCTGGTCGAACTCGCGGCTGATCCTCTCGCTCAGCTCGAGGATGGCGGCGTTCTCGGGGAAGGCGCGCATGTAGCCGACCATCTCGTGGAAGGCATGGAGTTCGTCGGCGCTGCGCAGACGACCGCGATCGAGGCGGCGGAGGAGCTCGACCTTGCGGAGGACCGCGGTCGCGGAGCAATCGTACTTGAGGTCCACGAGCTCACGCAGCGCGGCCGAAGTGGTGATCTTGGGCACGGCATTCTCCCCGGTGCCGAACCGTAGCCCGACCGGCCCGGGTCGTCAACGACGTCGCCTTGGTGCAGACTGACGCAGACAGTCCCGAGGCTCGGCGTCATCGGGGCAACGAAGACCGCCCGACCCCGAACCGGAGGAGACATCGATGTCGCCCGGAGATCCCAACTCACGCCCGGTCTACAGCAGCGACGAGGGCGAACTCTGTCCCGACTGCGCGAGCCCCCGTGCGGCCTGCCGCTGCAGCCCGGCACATCGAGAGTTGCCGCGCGGCGACCGCATTCGCATCGCCTTCGAGTCGAAGGGCCGGGGCGGCAAGGCCGTCAGTCTCATCACCGGTCTCCCGCTCGAGGAGTCCGAACTGAAGGTCCTCGCCAAGGCGCTGAAGAAGGCCTGCGGAACCGGCGGGGCGGTGAAGGACGGCGTCATCGAGATCCAGGGCGATCATCGGGCCAAGCTCGAGGGAGAGCTGGCCCGGCGCGGCTTCCGATCCAGGATCGCCGGCGGAAGTCGGGAATAGCACCTCACACGTGGCGTCCGAGGGCGCGAACGGGTGAACGACGAGCAATGGGAGTCCGAATCTTGCAAGCCAACATCATCAAGCTGGTCATGGTCGTTGTCGCCGCCGGCTACGCGCTCTTCTCCACCGTCGACTCGACGGTGACGGCCGTGAGCCTCGACGACGAGCCGGTCCTCGCGGCGCGGAATCCGGGAGGCTCGGTCCTCCTCGACTGCCTGGTCTATCGGGTTGACGGTGCCGAACTCGTGCGTCAGATCGAGCAGGCGACATCGACGACCTCGAACGAGCACCAGGCCGTGGCGGAGATGCTCGCGGCGGGTGCGAAGGGCGTTACCCGGCTCGCGCGCATTCACGGGCCGACCGAGGTGGGCGGCGCCATGACCTACTCGAGCGCCAAGCAGGTTCCGATGATCACCGTGAGCCAGGGCCAGTTCTCCACCCAACAGAGCTTCTCCGGCTATCAGGACGCGAGCACGGCGCTGACCTTCGAGTGCCGGCCGACCGAGGGCGGCTACAGCACGCGCTTCTCGATCCAGATCGAGTCCTTCCTCGACGGCGAGGACCAGGGCTCCATTCCTCCGCCGCGTGACGAGGTCCGGCTGCAGGGCAGCGTCTCGGCGCCGTCGGGCGCGACCCGGATGTACCAGTTCGACGCGGGAGCTCGCGGCGGCAGCATGTTGGTCGTCCTGGTGACCGCCACCACGATCTGAGAGCGCGACCTGCGGCGTCAGTCGCGTCGGCCGAGAAAGACGACGTGACGGGCGCCGCCGCCAGATTCCCGCGCTCCCACCCGATGGATGGTCGCGGTGAGGCCCACCGACTCCATGCGGCCGATGAAGTTCTCGGGGTTGTCGGCCGACCAGATCGCGAGACGACCGCCGGGCTTCAGGGCCCGGCGAGCCGCGGCAAGCCCTCTCTGCGAGTAGAGGCGGGAGTTGGCCGCGTGCACCATGGCGGTGGGACCGTTGTCTACGTCCAGGAGGATGACGTCGAAGAGAGCCTCGCTCTCCCGGATGATCGAGGCCACGTCGCCGACCAGGACCTCCGCCCGCGGGTCGTCCGCGGGATGACCCGAGCGATCGCCGAGGGGGCCGCGGTTCCACTCGATGATCTCGGGGATCAGCTCGACCTGGGTCACCCGCGTATCCGGCGGGACGATGTCGAGGGTCGCGCGCAGCGTGAAGCCCATCCCGAGGCCGCCGATCAGGATGCGGGCGCCGCCGTTCAGGTCCTCGCAGGCGATCCGGGCGAACTCCTCCTCGGTGCGGCGATTCCTCGTGCTCATGAGCACGATGCCGTTGGCGATCATGATGTACTCGCCATCGTGCTCGATCAGTTCGAGCCGCGTTCCGTCGGGGGAATCGGCGGTGCCGACCAGTCTTCTCGGTTTCACGGCGGGCAACTCACTTCTTCGGGGGGCGGTACGAGGGCCGATTTCGGGCCCTCGAGACGCTACTCGGCGCTGCCTCCCTTGTCGAGGGCGACGCTCGTCGCTCCCGCGGGCCTGGGCGTTGCAGGGCCCGGGACAATCGTCAGACTGGGGCCTCGTACGAATCACGAGTGGTGAGAAGCCCGGTCCATGAGTCGCATCCGCACCGTCCTCGAGAAGCTCCTTCGGCAGGGCGTCGACCCGAAGTCCGCGCCGGGTGAGCGGAAGTACGTCCGCTACACCAACGCGGCCGCCATGCTCGCCTTCCTCATGATGACGGCCTTCTTCGTCCTCGAGCTGCCGATCATCGCCGATCTCGACGATCTCGGGCCGCGGGAGCTCGTCATCATCGGCCTGCGCTTCGTCGCCGGACTGCTGTTCCTGATCCCCATCGTCCTGAATCGTTCGGGCCGGCAGGCGTCGGGCCGGCTCGTCTTCGGCATCTCGGCCATCGCCTGCACGACCGGGCTCACCTGGCTCTACGGCTCGGCGGCGCCGACGCAGCTCTACTTCATCGGTCTCGTGGCCTGCCTGATCGCGATCTTCCCGGCGCGAGAGCGCCGGGCGATGACGGCGGTGCTCGGCCTGACCCTGCTGGCCTTCGGTTTGTCCCTCTACCTCAAGCATCTCGATCGACCGCTGGTGCCGATCAACCGCCCGGAGATTCGGATCGTCGTCGACGTGCTGGTCGCCCTCGGTGCGCTCGCCCTCGTCTTCGCGCTGTCCCTGGCCCAGCGCTCGGCGGGCGACGCCGCGGAGGCGGAGGTCGTCAAGCAGCGCGAGAAGGCGGACGGCCTGCTCCTCAACATCCTCCCGGAGGTCATCGCCGACCGCCTCAAGGAGAGTCACGGCGCGATCGCCGACGGCTTCGACGACGTCACCGTGATGTTCGCCGATCTGGTCGGCTTCACACCCCTGTCGCAGACCATGTCGCCGCACGAGCTCGTCGCTCTCATGGACCGCGTCTTCTCGCGCTTCGACCGCGTCGCCGAGCGCCACGGCCTGGAGAAGATCAAGACGATCGGCGACGCCTACATGGTGGCCGGCGGCATCCCGATCGCGCGGTCGGATCACGCCGCGGCGATCGCCGACATGGCTCTCGAGCTCCTGCCCATCGTCGATGAGGTCGAGACTCCGGGCGGCGAGCCCCTCCGCCTGCGGATCGGCATCGCGAGCGGCCCCGCGGTGGCGGGAGTCATCGGCAAGAAGAAGTTTGCCTACGACCTCTGGGGCGACACCGTGAACACCGCGAGCCGGATGGAATCCCACGGCGAGGCCGGCCGGATCCAGGTGAACGAGGAGGCCTATCGGCGTCTGAAGGACGCCTTCGAGTTCAGCGAGCGCCGGCTGGTCGCCGTGAAGGGCAAGGGCGAGATGGCCACCTTCTACCTCCTCGGCCGCAGATGAGAGCCCGTCGGGGAATCCGGCGCGAGCTCAGGGGGCGAGTACCGCGGCCATCGCCGCGAGGAAGGTCCGGCGGATGGCGTCGTAGCCCCGGACGTTCGGGTCCTCCAGGTTGAGGTAGTACCAGTAGCCCGGGTCGCCCGGGTCGTGGTGCGGGTTGTCCGGGTCGCCGCAGTGGATGCCGTGGCCGAGCATCGTCGCGTGGACATCGACGAGATGGACGAAGTCCTGTCGGCCGACGACCTCGCGGATCGCATCGTTGTAGCGCCGGAGGATCTCGAGGCCGTCGGGCCAGGGCGGCAGCCAGAAGATCGGTCCGGCGTTCTCGATGTCGCCGACGCCGTCGGTCGGGTCGTAGATCGTGGCCAGGAAGACGGCGAGGCCGCCCGGGAAGCGCTCCTTCAGCGCCGTCATCATCCGATCGAGTCGGGATTCGAAGTTGGCGATCCAGGGTCGGGCCTGCTCGAGGCTGGCTCCGTACATCGCGCCCTCGCGGGGAGCCGCCTTGCCGTAGCGGTGGATCAGATCGATGCCGCCCGAGGTGATCGTGACGATCCCGAAGGTCTCCTCGTGCTGCCGCGGAATGGCGGCGATCACGCGCTCGTGATCGAGCGAGTTGGTCGAGTTCTCCGCCAGGAGGCGCAGGCTCAGATTCGGCAGGACCGTCTCGAGGTCGAGGCCCCTCATCTCCGGGTAGGCCTCGTCGTGGTTGCGCAGCGCCAGGGCGGGGAAGCCCAGTCCCTCGGGCGCACCGAAGCCGGTGCTGACGCTGTCGCCCAGGGCGACGAAGAGCACGGGGCCCTCGCGCCAGCTGGAAGCGAAGGCCCGCGGATCGACCGGTGGACCGGCCGGTCCCTCGCCCATGGGCGGTCCGGGGCGCATGACCCACCAGGTCAGGAGGGCGAGGAAGAGGATCGGCCGGGTGACGAAGAGAGTCGAGGGGCGCCGGTAGCTCGGCCGTGCCGGGGGCCGCAACAGGCGCAGCAGAGCGGCGGCCGCCAGGATCGCCTGGAGCAGGATGGCGAGTGCTGCGCCGAGCAGGACCGACCAGCCGTAGCGATCGAAACGCTGGACGTAGATCCAGGCGAAGAAGGGTGAGCTCAGGAGCGCGACTCCGTTGCCGGCGACGCGGAGCCAGAACAGCGAGGAGCGCGATGTCGAAGCGCGCGAGGACTGCAAGGGCATCCTTTCGGGGCTCCGGTCCGCAACGGGGCGGATGGCTCGAGGTTCAGGCGATCGACGAAACCGCCGTCTCGGGGCGCCGACCGCGAGGCCTTCAGCCCGTGTCGCTCCGCAGTCGAGGCTCCCGACCGATCGCAAGGGACGCGGGCCGTCGCGGCCCGGCGGCGCGATCATTCACTCGTTGAGGCCGTAGAGCCCGCTGCCGGACTTCTTGAGACGACCCTGGCGCACCAGTTCCTCCCAGGTCTCCCTGGGGAACTGGTTCGGGGGCTCGATGTTGGCGATGGCCGAGGTCTTGCCGCCGCTCATGCTGCTGCCGCCGAGGCGGGACTCATCGTCGAGCCGGGTGATCTTGAGTCGCTTGCGGAAGGCCCGCATCGCGCTCTTGAGCGTCGCCTTGTCCCGCGGGGGCGGGAGGTCGTCCGCGGCTTCCTGGTCACTCATCTTCTCGATCCTCACAGGGACTACGACCGACGAAGTATATCAGCCGATGGGCTTGCGCAGGACCACGTCGCCCATCAGGGGACAGAGGACCCAGCCGCGGTTCGATCTCTCGAGGTCCTCGAGGTCGGCCAGAAAGCGATCCAGGTCGTTCGGGTCGAGGAAGTCCTTCGGGACCAGACCCGGAAGGTAGCCGCGCAGGAAATCGCTGACCCACCGCCAGACGAGCGAGCCGATCCGGCCCGTTCGCGCGACCGGCTCGAGCGACTCCAGTTCGAGACCCGCCCGCTCGGCCAGCTCCGGCATCCTCGTGCAGATCCGGGGATCGGCGTCGGCGGCCAGGAAGCTGGCGAGACAGGCCGCCTTGGCCCGGTCGAAGGCCTCGCCGCGCGGCAGGATCGCCAGCGCATGCCAGTCGAGGTAGTCCTGGATCAGGAGCCGGCCGCCGGGGCGCAGGATGCGGGCCACCTCCGTCAGGGCCGTTTCGGGATCGGGGAGCCAGCAGAAGAGCCAGCGGGCATAGGCGGCATCGAGGCCGTCCGACGGCAGGCCGAGATCCTCGACCGGCGCCTTCAGGGTCCGGACCCAATGGAGCCCGCCGCGACGCGCGCGATCCTCGAGCGAGCCGAGAAAGCGAGAGCTCAGATCGGCGGCGATGACGAGGCCTTTCGGACCGACGAGATTCGCGAGTTCCATCGTCGTGAAGCCGGGACCGCAGCCGAGATCGATCACCTGCTCGCCGGCGCGCAACTCCGCGCGCTCGAAGAGGGTGTAGGCCTGCCTGACCCAGGTCTGGTGTTGCGTTCCGAGGCGATCGATCTCCTCGTCGCGGGTGCCGAGGATGTAGTCGTCCGGGCTGGATTCGTTCATGGCGACCTTCGGACTCCAGGGGTGCTGCCGGGGGGCCATTCTACCGCCGATCTTCGCCGGCTGTGGACCGGGTCGCGATTCCGGGCCGGCCCAGGCCGAGCCTCGCCCTGCCCATGCACTCGAGTCATCAGATGCCGCGGAGCGCGTGGATCGCCGGCTTCAGCTGCTGTCGGACCATCGCCAACGACCTGAGTCGAGCCGACGTAGGGTGCCTGGCACAGTCCG
>JBFIHP010000064.1:0-9548 GCA_041601735.1 Planctomycetota bacterium
GACGTGAGCGCCCGCTACCTTCCCGCCGACTTCCTCGTCCACGCCAAGAACGTCGCGGTCTGCGACATCGACGGCGACGGGCACGAGGACCTCGTCTTCGCGCTGGCCTTCGGCGCCCGGCAGCGCATCCTGCGCTTCGATCCCGAAGAGGGCCGCTTCCTCGACGAGACGGCGGCCCGGCTGCCGGACCTGGTCCTGAACAGCAACAACGTCGGCTACGGCGACCTCGACGGCGACGGCGATCTCGATCTGGTCTGGGTCGATGGCGGGCCGAACTCCGACCGGGCGCCCGGCGGCAAGGCGAGGCTTCTGCTCAACGACGGCACCGGCCGCTTCGTCGAGGCGGCCGAGCGGCTGGGCGCGAAGGAGAAGATCGGGGCGCAGAACGCCAAGATCATCGACATCGACGGCGATCTCGACCTCGACGTCGTCGTGGACGGCAAGTCGCCGGTGACCCAGCTCTACCGGAACGACGGGGAGGGCAACTTCACGCTCGACGAGACCGTGATCCCGGCCGGCGGCCGCGGCAGCGCGCCCTACGAGATCGAGTGGGCCGATCTCGATCATGACGGTGATCTCGACGCCGTTCACATGAGCCGGGGCGGCGACCGCCGTGACGGCTACCTCACTCATCTTCTGCGCAACAT
The DNA here is from genome assembly GCA_041601735.1 of Planctomycetota bacterium. GTDB lineage: Bacteria > Planctomycetota > DRQF01 > JACKGY01. Next base: position 648 of record JBFIHP010000064.1, read on the forward strand.
GACCGCCGAGAAGGGCGAACTGGCATTCGAGGTCGTCCTCGACGCCTTCGAAGGTCGCAATCGCGAGGACGAGAACGAGTTCGCCTTCATGGACGCGAACGACGACGGCTTCCTCGACCTGGTCGTCGCCACCCTGGTCTCGGCGCCGACCGAGGAGAAGCTCTTCCTCAACGCCGGGGAGGGCATCGCGCCGGGCTTCCTGCGCGAGCGCCGCGGCGCCTTCAGCCGCTTCCCCGACGGGACGCTCGATCTCTGCATCGCCGACTTCGACGGGGACGGCCGGCTCGACGTGGTGACGGCGCAGGGCGAGAGCAAGCGCTACGGCGACTTCGGAAACCGCCTCTACCGCAACTTCGGACCGCCCGACACCCGACCGCCGCGCATCGTCACCCACACATCGCGCGCGGTGGACGGCGGCTACCTGATGCTGGTCAAGGTGGAGGACTCCGTGGCCGACGACGGGCACGACGTCGTCGATCTGCGGATCGAACGGCGCTCGGCTCCGGCCCTCCCGATGGCTCACGTCGGCGGCGGCATCTACCGCGTCGTCGTTCCGAGCGCTCCGGAGACGGGGCTCCGCGTCGTCGCGGTCGATCGCCAGGGCAACGTCCTCGAGGGCCCCTGGACCCGCTGAAACGCGTCCCGCCGGCCCGGGGATTCTGACCCTGTAAGGGCTGCAATCCGCAATCCGGCCCGCCCGAGGGTGGGGGATTCCTCGCATTCCGTGGTCGCCGCACCACGAAGCGCCGGCTCGTTCGAGCGGCGCTCCCTCACCCAATTGCCGGGGCAGACGCCGGATAGGCCCGATCGGGCCGCGTCGCGACCGGTTGCCCCCCGCGCTGCGACGCTTTGCCCCTTGTCCGGCGGCGCGCCCCTTGCGGCGCACCGCGGTTACGCCGCCGTCCGGCTCATCCCAACCCTCGAACGGATCGTCACCATGACTGAGGACCACAACCCCGCGACCTCGCCCCGGGCTGCCGAGCGGACCGCTGCCGCCTGGCGCTCTCCCCTCACCTGGATCGTCGGAGGGCTCCTGATCTTCGAGATCGTCACCGGTCTCGTGGTCTGGCTCGGCTCCTTCTCGCTGACCGCGCAGTTCATGCTGCTCGGTCACACGATCGCCGGCGTCATCGGACTCGTGCCCCTCACCTGGTACGTGGTGAAGCACTGGATCGGCGTCAGCCAGCAGAAGTTCAGCCATCACAAGGTCACGGGATACGCGTCCTTCGCGAGTCTGCTCGTCTGCTGCGTCAGCGGCGCCGTCCTCACCTGGCAGGCGACGCTCGGAACGCGGATCAGCTACGCCTGGGACACGATCCACATCGTGTCCGGACTCGCCGTCCTGGCGATCACGGGCCTCCACATCGTGACCATCGTCCTGCGCGACGGCCGCAAGACCGCGCCGACCGCGGCGCCGGTTCGCGGCGCGCAGATCCGCTTCGCGCTGGGCGCCATGGCGGTCGCCCTCCTGCTCGAGGGCGCGACCCTCGTCTGGCAGTTCTCCTACGAGGCGCCGGACCTCAGCTGGAAGCTCCCCTCGGACTACGGCTACAGCTACGGCGAGAACCCGTTTGCGCCGAGCATGGCGACGACCGCGACCGCCGGGCCGATCCACCCCGAGGCCCTGTCGCGCTCGAAGAGCTGCGGCGCCTCCGGCTGCCACGAGCAGATCTACGAGGAGTGGCTGCCCTCGGCGCACCGCTACGCCTCGACCGACATCGCCTTCCAGGCGGTGCAGAAGGTCATGGCCGCCAACGAGGGGCCCGAATCGACCCGCTACTGCGCGGGCTGCCACGACCCGATCGCGCTCTTCAGCGGCTCGAAGAACATCTACGACGAGGACCTCTCGTCACCCGGCGCCGAGGAGGCCGTCTCCTGCATCGCCTGTCACCGCATCATGCAGACCGACGTGAAGGGCAACGCCAGCTACACCATGGCGGCGCCCGAGTTCTACGCCTACGAGATGGACGAGAGCTCGAGCGGCAAGCTCCTCTCGGCCTTCCTCATCCGCGCCTATCCGAAGCAGCACGTCCACCAGTACTCGCCGCCGCTTCTGAAGTCGCCGGAGTACTGCGCGGCCTGCCACAAGCAGTTCATCGACGAGGAGATCAACGACTTCGGCTGGGTGCAGCTGCAGAACCAGTTCGACAACTGGCGCAAGAGCCACTGGAACCAGGAGGGGAACCCCGACACCCAGGAGTTCTGCAACGACTGCCATGAACGGAAGTCGGTCGAGCTGCCCCCCGATCTCGAGGGCCGCTGCAGCGCCATCACGGTGAGCTGCCGCGAGTGCCACATGCCGCTCAGGGATTCGACCGATCCCGCGGCCGGCGATCCGACCGATCTCACCCGCCGGCCCGGCGACGGCAAGCACCGCGATCATCACTTCATCGGGGCGAACCAGCTGATGCCGAAGGTCCTGAACCTGCCCGGCTGGGAGAAGCACACCGAGATGACCGAGGCCTGGCTGCGCGGGCATGCCGTCGTGCCCGAGATCGCCCACAAGTGGCCCGTGCTCTCGGAGGCCTATCGGACCAGCAAGGACCTGGTGCCGACCCCGGTCGTCGCCGAATCCGGGCCGATCCTGCCGATCAAGCTCCAGGTGGAGGGTGACGAGGTCAAGCCCGGCGAGCCCGTGCGCTACAAGGTCGAGATCCGCAGCCGCAAGGTCGGCCACGACTTCCCGACCGGTCCCCTCGACATCATCCAGTGCTGGGTCGAGACCGAGGTGGTCGATGCCAAGGGTCGCGTCCTCTACCACTCCGGTCATCTCACCGACAGCAACTTCGTCGAGGAGGGCTCCTTCATCTTCAAGGCCGAGGGTGTCGATGCGCAGGGTAACCTGATCGATCGTCACAACCTCTGGGAGCTGGTCGGCGCCCGCTTCAAGCGCGCGCTCTTCCCGGGCTTCACCGACACCGCTCGCTACGAGTTCCAGTGCCCCAACATGGCGAAGAAGGAGGAGATCGCCGTCGAGGGCGACGGTGACCACGGCTTCGCCCTGCCGGACGAGGTCGAGGGGCCGGTGACCTTCAAGGCGAGACTTCTCTACCGCAAGGTCAACCAGCACCTGCTCAACATCGTCCTGGGTCGGACCGACGTCACCGCTCCGATCACGGTCATCGACACCGACGAGCTGACCCTGCCTCTGGCCGGATCGGGCGAGGGGCGATGAGCAGGCGGCTCACCAAACGGCAGCGGCTCATCCTCCGGGCCACGGTCGTGGTCGTCCTGCTGACCGCGGCCTGCGTGATCGCCTACCCCTACCTCGGGATCGATCCGCCGCCCTCGACCAGGCACAGCCGGCGCATCGAGGGCATCACCGATCGGCTGGCACGCGCCCTGCCCGAGGATCACCCGCGGACCCGCTACGTCGAGGCCGCGGCCGACTTCGGCGTCGAGCTGGTTCACGGCTCGGGCTCGCGCTCGGACCTCCTGCCCGAGGACATGGGCCCGGGCCTCGCGCTGGACGATCTCGACGGGGACGGCGACCTCGATCTCGTCCTCGTCGCGCTCTCCGGCCCGATCCGCGCGGGCCGGGCGGAGGACGCCGAGATCCCGACGAGCGGGCCCACGCATCGGCTCTTCCGCAACGACGGCGGCCGCTTCACCGACGTCACGGCGGGCTCGGGTCTCGATCGCCGCGACTTCGGCATCGGTGTGGCCCTGGGCGACGTCGACGGCGACGGCCTGCTCGACATCTACCTGACCTGCTACGGCCCGAACCGGCTCCTTCGCAATCTCGGCGATCTCCGCTTCGAGGACGTCACCGAGAGCGCCGGCGTCGGCGATGCGGGCTTCGCCGGCGGCGCCGTCTTCGGCGACCCCGATCGCGACGGCGATCTCGACCTCTACGTCTGCAACTACGTCGATTTCATCTGGGACGGCAAGACCGCGCCGCCCAGCGACTGGGGCGACTACTCGCTGCCCGCCACGATGAACCCGAGCTCCTACGGACCGCCGGCCGGAAATCGCTACTACCGCAATCGCGGCAACGGGACCTTCGACGAGGTCGCCAAGGAACTCGGCATCGACGACGCGGAGGGCAAGAGCCTGACCGCTACCTTCGCCGACTTCAACGAGGACGGTTGGCCCGACCTCTACGTCCTGAACGACGTGTCGAAGAACGCCTACTTCGAGAACCTGGGCCGGGGACGCTTCGAGGATCGCAGCCTGACCTCGCTCTCCGCCGACTACCGCGGCGCCATGGGCAACGCGGTCGGCGACCTCGACGGCGACGGCGACCTCGATCTCTTCATCACCCACTGGCTCGCCCAGGAGAACGGCGCCTACACCAGCTTCTGGCGCGACCGCAGCCCGGCGGAGCTCGAGGCCGGCAAGGGCCTCGTCTTCGCCGACGTCGCCGACATGGTCGGGCTCGGCGCCGCGAGCCTCGAGTTCGTGGGCTGGGGGACCGCGTTCATGGACCACGACCTCGACGGCGTGCCCGACATCGTGGTGGTGAACGGTTCGACGATGCCCTCGAAGAGCGACAAGAAGAGACTCGAGCCGCAGCGCGCCCAGCTCTTCTGGCAGAAGCCGGGCAAGGGCTTCTACGAGCTCGGCAGCGCGGCGGGCGACTGCTGGAGCGAGCTCTGGTGCGCGCGCGGCCTGGCCGAGGGCGACCTCGACGGCGACGGCGATCTCGACATCGTCGTCAGCTCGAACTTCGAGAGGCTGCGCATCCTGCGCAACGAAGGTCCGACCGGCCACTGGCTCACCGTCCGCCTGAGGCAGCCCGACGGCAATCGCTTCGCGGTCGGTGCGCGGGTCGAGCTCGAGGTCGGCGGGCGCCTGCAGGCCGGCGAGATCGGCGCGGGGACCTCCTACCTCAGTCACCGCCCCCTGCAGCTGACCTTCGGCCTCGGCGCGGCGACCCGGGCCGATCGTCTGCTCGTCGTCTGGCCGGACGGCCGGCGGCGGGAGCTGAAGGACGTCGAGGGCGATCGCGTGCTCGAGATCCACTCCGAGGAGAAACGATGAACCGCGTCGGCCCTCGAGGTCTCGTCCTCGCGACGGCGCTGGCGCTCGTCGTCCTCGTCGGCGCTTGCGGCGACGCGGCGGAGCCGACGAACGGCGAGGCGGGGGCCGCCCCTCAGCGCAGCGAGGAGCAGCTGGCACGGGCACGCTTCTTCGAGGTCTACCGCGCGGCCGGTCGTGCGAAACGGGGCGACGAGATCGAGGAGGCGCTGCGGCTCTACCGCGAGGCGCTCGACATCGATCCGGTGCACGAGGGCGCGCTGGTCGAGGTCGTCCACTGCCTGCGCCTGCTCGACCGGCCCGAGGAGGCGATCGAGGTCCTGGAGGAGCTCCGACGGCTCCATCCCGAACTGCCCCGACCTGCCTTTCTCCTGGCCGAGGTCCTCGCCGCGGAGGATGCGACCGACGAGAACCTGAGGCGCGCGGCCCGGCTCTACGAGGAGGTCCTGGGGATCGAGCCCAACGTGATCGGTCCGCGGCTCGGGCTCGCGGGCGTGCAGGGGCGGCTCGGTCTCGTTGACGAGGCCCGGGAGTCCTACGGGATCGTCCTCGCCGGAGATCCCGAGAACCGCCCGGCACTGCGCGGCCTGGCGGCGGTCGAGCTGGCATCGGGCCGGCCGGCCGAGGCCCTGCCGCTTCTGGTGAAGGCGCTCGAGATCGGGACGAAGGCCCAGGGGCGTATCGACGTGCCCTCCGAGATGGACACCGCCGAGAGCTTCGAGAAGGGCCGGGTCGAATCCGGCGACAATCGCATCGCCTGGCTCATGCTCGCGCGCTGCGCCCGGGAACTGGGCGGATACCCCGAGAGCGTCCCCGCGCGCTTCCGCCATCCCGACCCCGCCTCGGTCACCGCCGAGACCCGCTGATCGCAGCGGAGCGCCGGGCGATCTCGTGCGTCTCCGCATGCCGCCCGGTCGAGATGGTGCTCCTTCGCTCCGCGCCGCTCGGTGATCGCGGCTGCATGATCATGCCGCGCCATGCGGACCGATGCCTTCTTCTTTGCGCCGGGGTCGGGTTCGCGACTATCATCGGCCGGCGGCGTCCGGTGCGGCGCCGGATCGAGCCTCGTCGCCGACCAAGAGACGCATGCCTGCAGCCGACGCTACCAGCACGACGATCCTGGGGATCTCCGCCTTCTATCACGACAGCGCCGCCTGTCTCGTGCGTGACGGCGAGGTCGTGGCCGCGGCGCAGGAGGAACGCTTCACGCGCCGGAAGCACGACCACGACTTCCCCCGCCGGGCGATCGAGTACTGCCTGCGCGAGGCCGGCATCGACGCCTCGGACATCGACCACGTCGTCTACTACGAGAAGCCGCTGATCAAGTTCGATCGCCTGCTCGAGACCTGGTTCGCCGTCGCGCCCCGGGGCTTCAGGATGTTCCTGAAGGCGCTGCCCCTCTGGCTGAAGAAGAAGCTCTACATCCCGCGCGAGATCGACCGCGGTCTCGGCGGCGCCTATGCGGGGCGTTACGTCTTCCTCGAACATCACGAGTCGCACGCCGCCGCGGCCTTCTTCCCGTCCCCCTACGAGGAGGCGGCGATCCTGACCCTCGACGGCGTCGGCGAGTGGGCCACCGCCAGCATCGGTGTGGGGGAGGGCAATCGCATCCGCCTCCTCGAGGAGCTGCGCTTCCCGCATTCCCTCGGCCTCCTCTACTCGGCCTTCACCTATCACGCCGGCTTCCGGGTCAATTCCGGCGAATACAAGCTGATGGGCCTCGCGCCCTACGGCCGGCCGATCCACCGCGACTGGATCCTCGAGAAGCTGATGGACCTGAAGGAGGACGGCTCCTTCCGGTTGAACATGGACTACTTCGGCTACCTCCACGAGGAGGTGATGACCTCGCGGCTCTTCGATCGCGAACTCGGCTGGTCGGCGCGAAAGCCGGAGAGCCCGATCGGTCAGCGGGAGATGGACCTCGCGGCCTCGATCCAGTCGGTGACCGAGGAGGTCATGATGCGCATGGCCCGGCACGCCCATGAACTCACCGGCAAGTCCAGGCTCGTGCTCTCGGGCGGCGTGGCGCTCAACTGCGTCGGCAACGGCCGCATCCTGCGCGAGGGTCCCTTCGAGTCGATCTGGATCCAGCCGGCCGCGGGCGACGCGGGTTCGGCGCTGGGCGCCGCGCTCTTCGTCTGGCACCAGCTCCTGGGCAGGGAGCGCGCGGTCCGCGACGTCGATTCGCAGTGCGGCTCGCTGCTCGGCCCGTCCTTCGATGCGGCGGAGATCGGCGCCTTTCTCGATCAGGTGGGCGCGGACTACGACCGCCACCGGGACCAGGGCGAACTCGTGGGCCGGGTGGCCGGGCTGATCGCGGAGGAGAAGGTCGTCGGCCACTTCGCCGGCCGGATGGAATTCGGCCCGCGCGCGCTCGGAGCCCGGTCGATCATCGGCGATGCGCGGTCGAGCAAGATGCAGTCGGTGATGAACCTGAAGATCAAGTTCCGCGAGTCCTTCCGGCCCTTCGCACCGAGCGTCCTCGCCGATCGCTCCCACGAGTACTTCGAACTCGAGGAGGGTCAGGAGAGCCCCTACATGCTCCTGGTCGCGCCGCTGCGGCAAGACAAGCGGCTCGCGACCGAAGACGGCCTCGAGGGCATCGACAAGCTGAAGCAGATCCGCAGCGTCGTCCCGGCCGTCACCCACGTCGATCACTCGGCCCGCGTGCAGACCGTGGACCCGGTCCGTCACCCGCGCTACCATGCGATCATCGCGCGCTTCGAGGAGATCACGGGCTGTCCGGTGATCGTCAATACGAGCTTCAACGTGCGCGGCGAGCCCATCGTCTGCACGCCCGAGGACGCCTACCGCTGCTTCATGGCGACCGACATGGACGCCCTCGTCCTCGAGGATTTCGTGCTCCTGAAGGAGCGGCAGGACGGGTCGCATCTGCCGGACCGGGATAGCCACCTCGCGCGCTTCGAACTGGACTGAACCGATGCCCCTCGCCGACCTCGATCTTCGCCCCGACGACCGCAAGCTGAAGCAGTTCGGCTTCACGACGGTCCTGATGACGGCGCTGCTCGCCCTGCTCGGCGTCTTCCGCGGCAGCATCCTCTGGATGGACTGGAGCGGGTTCGGGTCGCTGCCGGGCCTCGCCTTCGCCCTGATCGGGGGCTACGCCCTCGTCGCCGCCATCCTCCGGCCCGGGCTCATCCGTCCGCTCTACCTGTCGCTGGCGGTGCTGACCTTCCCCATCGGGATCGTCCTCTCGCTGGTCGTGATGGTCCTGCTCTACTACCTGCTGATCACCCCGATCGCGCTCGTCTTCCGGGTCGTCGGCCGCGATCGCCTGGGCCTGAAGACGGCTCCCGAGGCGAAGACCCACTGGCACCGGCGCGGGGCCGAAAACGAGGTCGCCCGCTACTTCAGACAGTTCTGACCGGGAGGTCCCATGTCCGCCGATCCGAATCGATTCGAAGAACAGGCCGGGCGCGAGAGATCGGGCATCGTCGCCGAGTTCTTCGACTTCCTGAAGCACAACAAGAAGTGGTGGCTCGCTCCGATCATCATCATCTTCCTGTTGCTGGGGCTTCTCGTGGTCCTCACCAGCACCGGCCTCGGGCCCTACATGTACACCCTGTTCTGATCGCGTCCGGTCGGCGGCAGTCCGGTCCAACGACCACGTGGGGCGGACCGCCCTCCGTCCTCGCTTCGGGCGAGGGCGGAGGCGGCGGAGATCGTCATCCCCTCCGCGTCACCGATCGCCGCGCAACGCGGCCGCCGCCGCCCGGCGCACGGATGACGAGGGATCGTGCCGCACGAGCTCCAGCAGGGTCCGCCGCCCCTCCGGGTACTCGTCGAGCCGGCTCGCGAGGAGGCGGGCCATGGCGGCGCGGACCATCGCGTCCTGCTCGTTCGTGACCACCCGGTCGATGTCGTGGAGGATGCTCCTTCCGACATCGTCGAGCCGTTCGA
>JBFIHP010000065.1:0-9543 GCA_041601735.1 Planctomycetota bacterium
CCCCGTTGTCGGCGCGCCGTCCTCATTGATGACGAACGATCCATTCATCCGTTGCGCGTTGGCGCTCGTGTGCCTGTACCAATCAAAGATCGCGGTGAAGGTCCGCTCGTTCGCACTGTCGGCAAGCGAAAGCGTGTCCTGCCAGATCGTCGTGTACGCGCCTGCGCCGATGCGGACCGGGCCCAGGACCATCTGACCGGCCTCGAGGACGATCGTTCGAACCTCCGCGTCTCGGCCGAGGACGGCCTCGTCGCCGATCTCGAGGAGATCCCAGCCGCCTCGCATGAGGTCCACGCCGCGATCGACCATCACCCCGCGACCGATCCGGGCGCCGAGCAGGCGCAACAGCAGGAGTTCGAGCCCGCTGCCGCGAAGGAATCCGAAGGGGAGCGCCGCCGCGAGTCCGCGGGTCAACCAGTGGCGCAGGCGGAAGCCGCCGAAGCCGCCGTGACGACCGCTCTCGTAGCGTCCGATGAACAGCCACTTGCCGGCGACGGCCAGGGGCATGGTGGCCAGGGGGATCGCGATGCCCAGCGCTCCGAGGGCGGCGACGACGGTCGCGCTGCTGCCGACCAAGGACCCCGGTTCGAGGATCTCGGGCAGGAGCTCCGCGAGCAGGAGGCTGAAGACCGCCGCGCCGCCGACCAGGCCGATCAGGATGAAGGCGGCCTGGGCCGCGGTGAAGAGCGCCGGCCTGCCCCGGGGGCGAGGCGCCCGACGCGGCGGCGCCGCTTCGTCGTCCGGCGTGACGAGGGTCGCGGCGAGGGCGCCGGCGCTGGGATTCTCGTAGAGCGCGCGCACGGTGACACCGCGACCGCGCGGGTCCTCGCGCAGGATCGAGACCGCGACCGCCGCGGCCAGGGAGTGACCGCCGAGTTCGGCGAAGAAGTCGGCCTCCTCGGCAGGATGCCCGGGTAGATCGAGGGCCCGCCGGAAGGCCTCCTGGACGAGGGCCCTGCGTTCGTCGCCGGAGAGCGTCGCGTCGCCGGGGACGCTCGGCTCGATCTCCGGCAATGCACGACGATCGATCTTCCCGCCGGTGGTTCGCGGTAGTTCCGCGACGAGCCCGTAGGCCGCGGGTCGCATCGGCTCGGGCAGACTCTCCGCGGCGTGGCGACGGAGATCCTCGAGGTCGCAGCCGGGTTCCGCGACCAGCCAGGCCAGGATGCGGCCTCCGGAGACCCGACAGGCGACCTCGCGCACACCCGGCCGCTGCGCCAGCTGCGCCTCGATCTCCTCGAGCTCGATGCGATGGCCGCGGATCTTCACCTGCGTGTCGGCGCGGCCGAGATAGTGGTGACGGCCCCGGTCATCGACGCGGACGAGATCGCCCGTGAGGTAGATCCGACCGAACTCGGGATGCTCCGGGAACTTCTCGGCGGTGAGATCGGGTTGCCCCAGATAGCCGCGGGCGAGTCCCGGCCCGGCGATGGCGAGCTGGCCGACCTCGCCGGGCGCGACGGCGTTCAGCTCGTCGTCGAGAACGAAGGCCCGGTGGCCGCGGACGGGTCTGCCGATGGTGACGGGCTCGCCGGCGACGATCGTCGCCCTCATCACGGTCACGCTGCACTCCGTGGGGCCGTAGCCGTTCTCGAGCCGGCGTCCGGGAGCCCAGGCCGCGGCGACGTCGCCCGGCAGGGCTTCACCGCCGACGTAGAGCAGGCGCAGATCGGGGAGCTCCGTCCGCGGGTCGCGGCAGGCCATGGTGCGCAGGAGCGTCGGCGGCGGGCAGAGGACGCTGATCTTCTCGCGGCGAAGGAGGTCCGGGAGGTCCGGGCCGAGCCGCAGGGTCGCGTCGGCGAGCGGGACGACGCAGGCGCCCACGGCGAGCGCGAGCCAGACCTCCTCCAGATAGGAGTCGTAGGCGGCCGACGAACCCTGCGCGACCCGATCCTCGGGCCCGAGCGCGAAGGTCTCGATGTCGGAGAGGACGAGGTTGACGATCGAGTGCTCCTCGATCACCACGCCCTTCGGGCGTCCGGTCGTGCCGGAGGTGTAGACGATGTAGGCCGCCGACCCGGGTCGGGCGCCGGGTGACCGCGGGGCGGCTGCGCCGGCGACCTCCTCGGCGATCAGGAGGGGCGCTCCGAGTCTCGATGCGAGCGCCGCGTGGTCGCGGTCGCAGACGATGACCGCGGCGCCGCTGTCGGTCGTGACGTGGGCCAGGCGGGCTTCCGGCTGGCCGGGATCGAGGTAGGTCCAGGGTCGCCCGAGGAGCCCGGATGCCAGCTGCGCGGCGAGGAGATCGGGGCCGGCGCGGGGGAGGAGCAGCGCGACGGGCTCCTCGACCGCCGTCGGATTCGCCTGACGCAGGGCGGCCGCGATCTCCCCGGCGCGATCGCGCAGCTCGGCGTAGCTCAGCCGGACCCGTCCCTCGTCGCCGTCGGCCGGCGGCAGGTCGAGGGCGGGGCGGAGCGGATGGCGGCGCGCGCTCGCGGCGAAGACCTGCCAGAGGGTCTCGACTTCGTCGGCTCCGGTCATCGGGGATTCAGATCGTTCCGTCTCGGGCGCTCGAGTCGCGGAGATGGGCCGCCAGGTAGGGCAAACGAAGCGCGCGCTCGGCGGCCGTCAGGCTGCCGAAGCCGCGCACCTCGCCGCAGCAGTTCGGCGCCCCGCAGCTGCAGAGGAAGGGGGAGGACAGACGGTCCTCGGTGCCGTTGTAGTCGAAGGTGATCTGATCCCAGGCCGCGATGGGGCGCAGGGCGATGAGGTCCCGGCCGCGCAGGTAGGCGTTGGGCGTGCAGGAGTGATTGAGAAAGCGCCAGGGCCGCCGGTCGAGCGCCTCCTCCTGCGTCTCGCCGGGAGGCGACTCCAGGTGGCGGTCCCTCCCGATCTGCACCGAGTAGCGGGATGGCGTATCGACCACGACGCCTTCGAGCCGGAAGATCAGACCGCCGGCGGCGACGGCTTGCGTCGCGACGACGCGGTAGTGGCCGTCCGCGCGCACGACCGCGACGAGCGACTTCAGGGACGCGATGCTCTGGGTCAATGTCTCTGGACTCATCTTCGACTCCTGATCCCAGGGGATCGACTCGTTTCGCTCGGGCTCGGACATGGCTCCATGAACACCCTTCGGCCGGTCGGGTTCCGGTCGGTCGGGTGCGCCCCCGGCGTCGATCGGTGTCCCGGGAGCCTGCCGGGGGGTTCTCCTCGTGCCGGGGGCTTTCGGAGAGGAAATCCGAGGAGAGGCGAGGATTTCAGGCGCGCGCTTCGGCGTAGAGGCTCAGGTAACGCCCCTTGTGGTCGCGACCGCCGCGGTAGTCGATCCGGAGCTCCTCGATCTCGCTGGCGTCGTGATCGCTCTCGACGACCGAGTCGAAACCGGCCTCCTCGAGGACGTTGCGCATCGTCTCGATGTCGTAGCCGTACTTGTGCCGGCCGTCCATCTGCAGCGCGTACATCAGGTGGTCGAGCCGGCTACGGCACCAGTCGGGGTGCATCGAGGCCTGGACCTCGAAGAAGCCCTCGTCGTTCTCGGAGTAGGCGCGGATGATCTTCTCGATTCCCGGGACGAGGATCCGGATCGTACCTCCCGGGACGAGGATCCGATGGCACTCGCGCAGGAACTCGAGGACCGGGCCGGGGTACTCGAGGTGCTCGAGGAAATGCGAGCAGTAGATGAGCCGCGCGCTGCCGGTGGGGAAGCGCTTCAGCCCGCGGGGGAAGTACATCGACAGGATGCCGCGGCCGAGTCGGCCGTCGGCATTCACCCAGCCCTCGAGGAGTTCGCGGCCGCTGCCCAGGTGGATCTTGAGATTCCCCTGCCTCGCTCCCGCGAGGATCGCCTTCCTGTGGCGCATCCAGGACAGGGTCTCGAAGACCCGAAAGACGGTCGGATTCTGGATGGTCCTGATGATGAGCTTCTTGAGCACGCCGGCTTCCGGTTCGAGGGAAATCCAATCGGGGTCGGCGCGGCTCTCCGGCCGCGCCTCCTGACGATTAGAGCCGCGCGGTCGTCGTTCATCAAGTTCGGGTCCTTATGCGCTCAGCGTGCGTCGGTCCCATCGGCTGCCGCCGGTCGCGCGAGGATGCCGGGCAGGCGTTCCCGCGCGGCCCGATCGAGCGCGATGACGCCCTCCGCGAGCTTCTTCCAGCCGGTCCGGTCCTCGGCCCGGAGATCTTCAGGGGCCTGATCGAGGACCTGGAGGACGAGGCGCGCGAGCTCCGTCCTCTCCGGCGCGAGGAATCGTCGTTCGAGCGTCTTGACCGCCGCCCGGAGCGATTTCTCGTCGCGCTTCCGACCGAGACGATCGATCAGCTTGGCGACCTCCTTGCGCTCGCCGCGCGCAGCCGAGAGCGCCGCGCGCAGCTCCTTTCTCGCGCGGGGGCGATCGGCAAGGGCCTCGACGGCGAGCCTGAAGAGGGCGGCGGTCGCGGAGTCCTCCTTCGCCTTCGGGTCCAGCTCGACCAGGGCATCGATCACCCGGTCGAGCGCCGCCTCGAAGGAGGCGCCGACCTGTTCCATCCGCAGCTGGAGCTCCTTGCGATCGCCGCCGCGATGCCGGCCGACGAGTTCCTCGGCGCGCGCGACGAAGGCGACGAGATCCTCCAGCTCCGGCTTCGGTGAGGCGAGGGCGCGCTCGGCCACCTCGAGGGCGGTGGCCGCATCGGCGGCACTGACCTGATCGAGCCAGTCCAGGAGCTCGCCGACCGGACCCGGCAGCGGCCAGTGCCCGGACTGCGCCGTCAGGCCCTCGACGATCTCGAGCTTGAGCTTCGCGTAGCCCAGCTCGCGCAGCGCCTTCTCGGTGCTCGTCGCGCACTCGACCGGCACGACGGCGTCCGCGCGCCCGTGCAGGATCGCGATCGCCACCTTCTCGCGCGCGAGCTGCGGGTGCGCGACGTTGGCGAGGAGATTGCCGGCGTGCGCCACGATGCCGTCGACGAGCTCGGGATGCCTGCCCGCGAACCAGTAGCAGAAGAAGGCGCCCTGGCTGTGGCCGTAGAGGTAGACCCGTTCGATCTCGAAGTCCGACTTGAAGGCGCGGATGAGCCCCGCGATCTGCCCGCCGTCGTCGTCGTTCTGGATGAAGTTGAAGCTCTCGCCGCCGCCCGGCGTCATGCCCTCGGGTGCGACGACGATGTCGCCCGGTCGGAACCTGCCGGCGGCGATCGGGTAGTTCCAGAAGGCCCAGCCATGCGGTACGCCGGTGCCGTGGAGCATGATGAGCAGGTTCTTCGACTCCTTGCCCTTCTCGGGAAGGCGGTACCAGTAGGGCCGGCCCTCCTTCGATCGCCACTCGAGCACCTCGCCGCGCGGAGCCTGGGCATCAGGCTGGCGTTTCGTCACCTCGGAGGCCTTCTGCGCCGCGCCGAAGTTCGCGGCCAAGATGAGGACGACGGTCGCCTGGAGTAGGATCGCGGGCCTGGACATGAGACACTCCCGATCGAGTCGATGAAGGGGTCATTCTGCCCGATGGAACGCATTCGTTCGAGTCTTCGCCTCGCGGTTCCGGCGCCCTTCGAGTTTCCGCTCGTCGTGAAGGGGCACGGCTGGTTCGATCTCGCGCCGCACCGCTGGGACGACCGGGAAGAACGCCTCGACACGGCCCTTTTCTTCGAGGGACAGGCGATCGACTGCCGCATCCGGACCGCGACCGCCGGACTGCGCGTCGAGGTCGAGAGCCGGAGTCGCCTGGATCGGGCCGCGCTCGAGAGGCTCCGGCGCGTCCTGCGCCGGATGCTGCGGCTGGACGAGGATCTGACCGGATTCTGGAGGCTCTGCCGCCGTTTTCCCGGGACGCGCTGGGCGGCGAGGCGCGGCGGCGGTCGACTCCTGCGTTCGGCCACGCTCTTCGAAGACCTGATGAAGCTCCTGTTCACCACGAACTGCAGCTGGAGCCTGACGCGGGCGCTCACCGCCAATCTCGTGGCCGCCTGCGGTCCGCGGACGCCCGGCGGAGCGCGGGCCTTTCCGACCCCCGAGATCCTGGGCGACCGCGACGAGCGTTTCTGGCGCGACGAGGTGCGAGCCGGCTATCGCGCCGCCTCGGCGGTGGAACTCGTCGCCCGCTTCCTCGACGGTCGGCTCGATCCGGTGCGCCTCGAGTCGATCCGCGATGCCGACCTGCTCCGCTCCGAGTTGCTCGCCTTGCGGGGCTTCGGCCCCTACGCGGCGGGTCAGGCCGCCCGGCTCCTCGGGCTCTACCAGGATCTCGCCATCGACTCCTGGTGCCGGGCTCGCATCATGGAGCTGGAGGGCATGACGAAGGTGCCTACCGATCGCAGCATCGCGCGCCGCTACGCCGCCTTCGGCGACCACGCCGGCCTCGGCCTGTGGATGGACCTGACCCGCGATTGGCATGACTGAGAAGGGAAGCGTCGCCGCTTCCTTCGCCATCGGGCGGTCATGGCGCTATCATGGCTCCATGCGCGAGACGTCGAACAGGGCCCGTCGTCGATTCGAGACCGGACCGGGTCGTCGCCGGATGGAGTTGCTCTTCATCCTGGTCGCGGCGCTCTTTCTCCTCTCCCTGCCGGTGATCTTCCTCATGGGCTTCGGCCGACCCGAGAGGGGGGAGTCGGGCCCGCGGCGCGAGGCGCCCGGAGCCCCCTTCCCGGGGCTCCCGGGTCTCGGGCCGGTCACGAGCCTCGATCCGGGCGCCGATCGGGTCACCTCCGAGGAGGCCCTCCGCGCCCTCGAGGACCTCGAAACGATCCTCGATCGATTCGACCGTCAGGTGCGGCGGATCGAAGGCGCGCGCCTGCGCGGCGAGTATCGCAGCGAGGACGGCGACGGACGCATCCTGCGATCGGTCTTCGCTCCGGTGAAGAAGTCCTTCGCCGAGGAACTCGAAGCGGCGGGAAGGAGCGTCGGCTTCGGCGATCCCGAGGCGGATGTCGAGCTCACGCCCTTGCGTTCGGCCTACATCGAGACCTCGAGGCTTCCTGGCGAGGTCGAGCGCGCCTGGCTTTCCGGGCGGTCCCTGGCCGAACTCGAAGCACGTGAACTCGTGCGCCTCGCGATCGAGTCGGCGCGGGACTGGATCGACGAGCGTTGACCGCGCGGCTTCCCATCGACGACAGCCTGCCTGACCTGGGCGCGGCGCTCGATCGCGGCGGCGCCGTCGTCCTCGTCGCCGAGACCGGCGCCGGCAAGACGACACGGGTGCCGCCTTATCTCTCGCGGCGCCACCCCGGCCGTCGCGTCCTCGTCCTCGAGCCCCGGCGCATCGCCGCGCGCGCCGCGGCCCGACGCATGGCGGAGGAGGAGGGCAGACCGCTGGGCGAGCGCATCGGCTTCCGCACTCGCTTCGAGAGCGCGATCTCGAAGGACAGCGAGATCGAGGTGCTCACCGAGGGGCTCTTCCTCCGTCGCATCCAGGGCGACCCCGAGCTGCGCGGCGTCGCGGCGGTCGTCCTCGACGAGTTCCACGAGCGCAGCCTCGATCTCGACCTCTCTCTCGCCCTCCTGCGCGAGGTCAGGGAATCGCTGCGTCCCGATCTCGAGATCGTGGTCATGTCGGCCACGATCGATCCCGGGCCGGTCGCGTCCTACCTCGGCGGAGCGGGTGTCCTGCGCGTCCCCGGCCGCAGTCATCCGGTGGCGGTCAGCCACGAGAGCGTGCAGGAGACCGCGAGCATCGAGCGACGCATGCAGGCCGCGATCCGCCAGGAGATCCAGGAGAGCGAGGGCCACATCCTGGTCTTTCTCCCCGGCATGGCGACCATCAATCGCCTGCGTGAGCTCCTCGGTGATCTGGAACGACGGCCCGACGTCGATCTTCTGCGGCTGCACGGCGAACTCCCGGCGCCGGAGCAGGATCGGGTCTTCGAATCCTCCGGGCGCCGGAAGGTCATCCTGGCGACCAACGTCGCCGAGACCTCGCTCACGATCCCCGGCGTCCGTTGCGTGATCGACAGCGGCCGGGCCCGGGTCATGAGGCACGACCCCGACCTCGGGCTCGATCGACTCGAGACCGAGCGGATCAGCCGCGCCTCGGCCGATCAGCGCTCGGGTCGCGCCGGACGCGACGCCCCGGGGCGAGCGAGGCGGCTCTGGACCCTTGCCGACGAGCGCGCGATGCCGGCCAGCGACGAGGCCGAGGTCCATCGCGTCGAGCTCGCGGGCGCCTTGCTCGAGATCCTCGCCTGGGGCGCCTCCGATCTCACGCGGTTCGCCTGGTTCGAGGCGCCCGAGGTGGGTCGTCTCGCCGCCGGTATCGATCTGCTGGTCGCGCTCGGAGCCGTCGAGACGACCACCGGCGGCCAGCGACTGACTCCTCTCGGCCGGGAGCTGGCCCGGATCCCGGCATCGCCGCGCATCGCCCGCATGCTCGTCGCCGGCGCCGAACGCGGACTGGGCTTCCGCGCCGCCCGCGCCGCCGCGCTGCTCGGCGAACGCGACCCCCTGGGATTCGAAGAGCGTCGTCGCATCGGAGCGGGCTTCCAGGCACGCTCCGATCTCCTCGTGCGCCTCGACCTGATCGAGGCTCGCGACCGCCGGCTCGATCATCGTGCCGTCGCGAGCATCGAACGCGTCGCTCGCCAGTACGAGCGCCTGATCGAGAAACGGGGCCGCAAGACCGGCAAGGGGAGCGACGAGGACCTGCTGCGGGCCCTGCTCGCGGGCTTCCCCGACCGCGTCGCCGTGAGGCGTCCGGGGACGAGGCGCGCCCTCATGTGCGGAGGTCGCGGGCTGGTGCTGCGTGAGGAATCGGTCCTGCGCGACGATGACCTCTTCCTCGCGCTGCGGCTCGAGGCCGGGCGGCGCGGTCGCGGTTCCGAATCGCCGGTCTCCTGGGCCTCGGCCGTCGAGCGCGCCTGGCTGGACGAGGTCGTCCCCGGCGGTCTCGAGGAGGTCGAGGTCGCCGTCTTCGACTGGGAGGGCGAGCGCGTGAAGGTCCTGCGTCGGCTCAGGTATCACGATCTCGTGCTCGAGGAGCGGACGATCACGAGCGGTGATTCCGCGCTGATCGCCCGCGAACTCGAACGCGCCCTGAGGGAGCGGCCCGAGGTCGTTCTCCGTCGCCTCTCGACCCCGAGGCTGGAGCAGTTCAGCGCCCGGCTGCGCGCTCTCGCGGCGGCGATGCCCGAGGCCGAGCTGCCCCTGCTGGACGACGCCGAGCTGATCGAGATCCTCGCCGGTCAGACGCCGGGTCTCCGCAGTTTCGCCGAGCTCGCGGCGATCGACCTCGTCGCGATCGTCCGGGCCGAGATGGGCTGGAAGAAGGCGAGCCTGCTCGACCGCGAGGCGCCGGAGCGCCTCGATCTGCCGCGGGGGAGGAGCGCGGCCCTGCGCTACGAGGAGGGCCGGGTCGTATTGAGCGCGCGAGTCCAGCATCTCTTCGGCATGCTCGAGACCCCGCGGCTCGCGGGCGGCAGGCTCCCGATCGTCATCGAGCTGCTCGCCCCGAACATGACGTGCCTTCTGGCCGAGCGGTCATAACCCGCATAGATCATCACGTGAGTGACATTCGGCTTGCGTTTTACGTCGTAAGTCCCTCTCCAGAAGAGGAGATCTCCAGGCCGCAGGTTTCGGAATAGGGAGCGTTGATTCGTCCAGCGCTTTACTTTGTTCAGGGTCCCCGCATTCTCCAGCCA
>JBFIHP010000066.1:0-9494 GCA_041601735.1 Planctomycetota bacterium
CCCCCTCGAAGGCTCCGACGGGTGCGCTTTTTTGCGGCCTGGATCCGCTAACGAGATCGGCCTTTGCGCCGCTCACGGACGAGGAAGAAAAAGTACGGCACGCGGATTGTGTTCGACGTCAGCGCGAGCCGCTCGAGGCCGCGAGCGCGGCGGCGAAGACCTCGAGTTCGTCCGCGTCGTTGCGCGCCGATATCGACACGCGGATGCTCGCCAGATTGTCGGCCAGATCGAGTCCCATCGCGGCGAGGACATGCGAGGGCTCGAGAGCTCCCGACGAGCAGGCGGCTCCCAGGCTCACGGCGATTCCGGCGAGATCCAGTCTCATGAGGAGCGTCTCGCCCCGTGCGCCCGGAACACGCAGATTCAGGGTTCCGGGCCAGCGTTCGGCCGCCTCCGCATTGAGGCGGAGTCCGGGAATCCGGCGCCGCAGGTCCGCGAGCAGCCCTGACGACAGATCCTCGATCTTGCGCCGCCTCTCCGCCATCTCCTCGGTCGCGAGGTCGAGCGCGAGGGCCATGCCCGCGATCGCGAGGTGGTTCTCGGTTCCGGCCCGGCGGTCGCGCTCCTGTCCGCCGCCCAGCAGGAGGGCCTCGAGGGGCAGTTCGCGACGCAGGAGCATGCCGCCCGCCCCGATCGGTCCGTGGAACTTGTGGGCCGAGAAGCCGAGCACATCGACCCCCAGGGCGCCGAAGTCGACCGGCAGGCGCCCGACCGCCTGGACGGCGTCGCAGTGGAGCGGGACGGCGGCGGCCCGGCACCGCAGCGCCCAGTCCGCCACCGGTTGGACGACCCCGGTCTCGTTGTTGACCGCCATCAGGCTGGAGAAGGCGACGTCGGGCCCGAGGAGCGCGGCCGACTCCTCGAGCCGCAGCCGGCCGCATTCATCGATCGGCATGAAGATGCACTCGAAGCCCTGTTTCTCCAGGCGGCCGGCCGGCTCGAGGACCGAGGGGTGTTCGGTCGGGCTGAGGAGGATGCGCCGGCGAGCGGGCGGTGCGGCGGCCGCCAGCCCGTAGAGGGCGAGATTGTTCGCCTCGGTGGCCCCCGAGCAGAAGACGAGCTCCGCGGGGTCGGCTCCCAACCGGCCGGCGATCCGCTCGCGCGCATCCTCGATCCGCCGCCGCAGGGCGCGCCCGAAGGCGTGGAGGCTGCTGGGGTTGCCGTCGCCGGCGGTCAGCAGGTCGCGCATCTTCGCGGCCACCCGAGGGTCGAGCGGTGTCGAGGCGTTGTTGTCCAGGTAGATGCGGCGCATGGGGCCGGGTTTGCTTCAGCTGGGCCAGGGATCGGTCGAAAGTACGGTTGGCGCCTTTATCCCGGGGGACCGAAGCAGCGAACCGGCCATGAGCATTGTCAACACCCGCGACAAGACCATCAACACGAAGATCGTCTACTACGGCCCCGGTCTCGGCGGCAAGACGACGAGCCTTCAGTTCGTGCACTCCGTCCTCGACGTCGATCAGCTGACCAAGATGGTCTCGCTGAAGACCGACGAGGAGCGCACCCTCTTCTTCGACTTCCTGCCGATCGACCTGGGCATGGTCGGCGGCTACAAGGTCAAGATCCAGGGTTTCACGGTTCCGGGCCAGGTCAAGTACAACCTCACCCGGAAGTACGTCCTCATGGGTGCCGATGCCGTCGTCTTCGTCGCCGACTCCCAGAAGAAGCGGATCGGCGAGAACGTCGAGAGCCTGAAGAACCTCTTCGACAACCTGCGCGCCAACGGCCTCGATCCCGAGCAGATCCCCCTGGTCATCCAGTACAACAAGCGAGACCTCCCCGACCTCAGCTCGACCGAAGAGCTCGACGCCGCGATCCGGACCCGCGGCGAGCCGGCATTCGAGACGACCGCATCGGACGGGGGCGGGGTCTTCGAGGCCTTCGTCGAGGCCTCGTGCCGGATGATCCGCGCCGTCGGCAAGAAGTATCAGCTTGCCACCGCCGAAGGCGACATCGGCGACCAGGCCGCCGCGGCGCTCCTGCGCTACACGCCCGCCTCGCGCTGAAGCGCCGGGCCTCCCGTCTCCAGCACGCGCTCGTAGAAGGCCTCGTAGAGCGGCAGGATCCTCTCCAGGCTGAATCGTGACTCTGCCGCGTCTCGTGCGGCGCGGCCCATCGCGCGACGACGGTCGTCGTCGCGGAGCATCTCCTCCGCCGTGCGGGCGAATGCCGCGACGTCGCCGACGTTCACGAGCCTTCCCGTCACCCCCTCGTCGATGACTTCCGGCAGGCCTCCGGAGTTCGACGCGAGAACCGGAACGCCGCAGGCCATCGCCTCGAGCGCAGCGAGGCCGAAGGACTCGTAGAGCGAGGGCAAGACGAAGACGTCCGCGCAGGGCATGATCTTCTCGACCGCATCCTGCGATCCGAGGAAGTGCACGCGGCCGGCAACCCCGAGGTCGCGCGCTCGCGCCTCGGCGGCGGGACGGTCGGGTCCGTCCCCCACCATCAGGAGCCGCGCGTCCATGCGCCTCGAGAGGAGCGCGAAGGCCTCGACGAGATCGATCACGCGCTTCACGGGCCGGAAGTTCGAGACGTGCACGAGCATGCGCTCGTGATCGGTCCGGAGGCCGGCGGCCTGAGGGCAGGGCGTGACCTCGAAGCGCTTGAGATCGACGAAATTCGGGATGACGTCGATGGGTGCCGCGGTCTCGATGGTGCGATGAGTCTCGTCGCGGAGGTATCTCGACACCGCGGTTATGCCGTCGGCCTGCTCGATCGCATGACGGGTCACGCGCTTGTAGGCCGGATCGTTGCCCACGATGGTGATGTCGGTCCCGTGAAGCGTGCCGACGATCTTGACCTCGGTCGCTCCCCCCAGCATGTCGCGCGCGAGGAGCGCACTCACGAGATGGGGCACGGCGTAGTGCACGTGGATGAGGTCGAGGGAATGGAGCTCGCAGACCTCCGCCATCTTCGTGGCGAGCGCGAGCGCATACGGCGGGTACTTGAAGAGCGGGTAGTCCTGGACGCTGACCTGATGGTAGTAGACGTTGCGATTGAACGAGGTCAATCGGATCGGCGCCTCGTAGGAGAGGAAGTGGATCTCGTGGCCCTCGTCCGCCAGCGCGAGGCCCAGTTCGGTCGCCACCACGCCGCTGCCGCCGTAGGTCGGGTAACAGGCGATGCCGATCTTCATGATTCGTCGTTCCTGTACTTGCCGAAACCGCGGAAGAGTTCGGTGGGTGACCGCGTGGGGATCGGGCCGTCCACGAAGTAGGGCTCTCCGTAACGGACGCCGATGAAATGGCCCCAGTAGAGAGCACGACCCTCCCACCAGTCCCAGAAGTTCTCGCCCGAGATGAAGGTCCTGCGTTCGGCCGACTCCTCGCGATGGAACTGCGACCGGTAGCAGGCGGCGGCCTTCTTCTTGGCATCGAAGTGCTCGCTGATGTCCACCACGATCGACGGCGCGACCGGGTTGTGCGACATGTAGAAGAGCACGGCCTCGGGTCGCCAGGGTTCCTGGCCGGTCTCCCAGCGCTCGAGACCGGAGAGGAATCGCACCTGCCGGACGAGTTCGCCGCTCGCGGCGTGGTCGGGATGAAGGTCCTCCCAGTAGGGCGCAAGGACGATCCTGGGTCGCAGGCGGCGGAAGAGCCGGATGAGGCGGTCCTTGGCCTCGACGTCGGCCGTCACCCGACCGTCGGGCAACCCGAGGATCGTGAGGTCGTCTACGCCCAGGGCCTCGGCCGCGGCCCGCGCCTCGAGGGCGCGTTGCTCTACCGTCCCGCGTGTTCCCATCTCGCCCTTCGTGAGATGGCAGATCGCGGTCTTGTGGCCCGCGGCCTTGGCGAGCAGGAGGCTTCCGCCGGCGCCGAGCTCGACGTCGTCCGGGTGCGCCCCTATGGCAAGCAGTTCATGGCCGCTCATCGTCGCTCCTCGCTTCCATCGTCACCTTGCCCAGGGCCTCGGCGCCGAGCGCCGCCGTCAGGCGGGAGAAGAACCTGCCGTCGAAGGGGAGCCCGAGTGCCGGGATGCCGACGACCCGATCCTGGCCGCCCCTTCCCGGGCGCAGCTCCTGATCGAGGCGATGCAAGGCCCGGGCCCGATGGCGATCTCGCCGCTTCAGATCCCGCTGGTAGGCCTTGCGTAGATCCCGAAGTCGCCCGGTCACCTCACGACGATAACCGACCAGTTCGCGCCGCAGGAATGGATCCTGGTGATTCTCGACGCCGTCGAGCAGGTCGCGCAGTCCCGCGAGCAACTCGTCCACCGCGCCGGGGTCCGCGACCGGCGGATCCAGTCGCCAGCTCGCGGCCGGACCCTCGAGGCCCGCGAGGCGAGCCTGCTCCCGGATGTCCTCGTCCACGACGAGAAGACCGGGGCGCGGTCTCACCAGCGGTCGGGGCAAGCCGAGGGCGCCGAAGAGCGGCATGACCTGGGCCATGTAGGCGCCTTCGGTCGGCCCGGAGATCTGAGCGGCGACCGGGAAGAGCGCCTGCTGCGCGAGCGGTCGCGCCGCGGCCGCCGAACTGATCCGGCGGGGCTCGTCCGTGATGATCCGGTCGAGCTCCTCGGCCCCGAGTTCGATCGACCCGGCCCGCCATCCGGGCGGCTCCGCGTCGAGTCGTCGTCGGCCCCGGTCCGTCGCGAGGAAGAGAAAACTCGTCTCGCGACCCGGCGGCGCGAGCGGGGTGGCGTAGCCCGCCGCCGACAGGGCCTCGGTCGCGGCCCCCATGAGATCGACGAGGTCGTCGCGGGCCTCGAGGATGCGGCGACGGAAGGGGCGCAATTCGGCGGCGAACCAGGCCGGCTCGACGATGACGAGTCCGCTGCCCGCGGTGAGCTGCGCAAGGAGACGGATGAACCAGGTCCCGAAGCTCTCGTCCTCTCGCGGGAGCTGTTCGGGCGCCACGCCCTCGCGGGCCGCCAGATCCTTCAGGCGATCGAGATCCTCCGGCGTCAAGATCGTGTCGTGGAGCGAGTGATCCACGCGACGTTCATCGAGCCGGAAGAAGCCGCCCTCGGGCCTCCCCTCCCCCGGCCGCAGAAAGTAGCGGGCCGCCTCGCGGAAGTCATGGTCTTCCGAGGCCGCCCAGAAGAGCGGCACGGCCGGGATCCCCTCGGAGTCGAGCGTGGTCGCGAGGCGGACCGCGGCCGCGGCCTTCGCGAGCGTCAGGGTCGGGCCGCCGAAGATTCCCGGCTGCTGACCGGCGCAGACGACGACCGCGCCTTCGGCCAGGCGATCGATCTGTTCGCGCCGCAGCGCGTCCTCGGGCAGGCCCTCGTCGCCGCGACGCAGGGCGGCGATGACCTCGGGGGCGGTCGGGGCCCCGCGCAGCATCCGCGCGCGCAGGAGGAGTTCGTCGCGCGCCAGCGAACCGCCGAGGACGCGCGCGGCCTCCTCGTGACCGTCCAGCAACTCGGTCATGAGTGTTCTCATGCCGGGCGACCTCCGTGGATGACGGTCCGCGAACTCCTGCGGGAGTGCGGGCGGCCCTGCAGGTCACCGAGCAGCCCGTCCACGCACAGCCCCGCTCGGGCACAGAGCCCTTCGAGATCAGCAGCCGAATAGAGTCGCACCGATTCCTGGTAGTGGTGCTCACGGCCCTCGACCGTCCGCACGATGACGTCCTTGATCACTCGACCGCTTCCTTCATCGATGCGACGCCGCTCGAGGATGTCGTGGGTCCCCTGCCGACGGCGGGACTCGGGGACGAGATCGGCGCGAACGAGATCGGCGTTCAGGAAGTCCAGGATGAACCGGCCCTCCGGTGCAAGCACGCGTGCGATCTCGCGCATGACGCCCTCGTCCTCGTCTTCGGTCTCGAAGTAGCCGAAGGACGTGAAGAAGGAACCGACGAGGCCCACGCTCGCGTCGAGGAAGGGAAGACGCCTCATGTCGCCGCGCAGGAAGAGGGCCCCGACGATCCGGCGGCGAGTTGCGGCTCGTACGAGGTCGGCGGAGAGATCCAGACCGATCACGCGAAAGCCCCGGGCCGCGAGTGCGGCGGAATGCCGACCGTGACCGCAACAGAGATCGAGGACGGGTCGCTTCCTGGTCGGCCGGAGCAGTTCGGTGACGAAGGCGACCTCCTCATCGGCCTGCTCGTCGCTGCGATGCGGGTAGACCTCCCGGTAGACGGCATCGAAGGCGCGCTCGTACCAGGCCTCCTTCTCGTCGTCGCGTTCTTCGTTCATCCGGACACCGATCAACGGCTCGCGAGGGCCGACCGCAGGTCGTCGCGCGCATCCCGCGCGGCGACCCGGATGCGTTCGCGCCAGTCCTGCGGCGCGGCTGACGCCGGCGCCCAGGGGAAGGTGATGCCGCGGGAGGAGTTGACCACGGCGGAACCGCCGGCGGCCTCGAAGCCGACGACGACGTCCTCCAGTCGCCCTCCCTGGGCCCCGACGCCGGGGATGAGGAAGGGCAGCCCGGGCATCATCTTGCGCAGGCGCCCGAGCGCCTCGGGCTGGGTGCCACCCACCACCGCGCCGAGGACCCCGGGGGTTTCGGCGTTCCAGCGGGCGATGAGACCCGCCATGTGTTCGTGAACCGGGCCGGTCTCGACTTCGAGGTCCTGGAGCTCGACCGAGGAAGGGTTGCTGGTCTTGCAGAGGACGAAGACCCCGCCCCCCTTTTCCCGGGCCGTCTTCACGAAGGGACGGATGCCGTCCGATCCGAGGTAGGGGTTCACGGTCACCGCGTCGAGGAGCGGTCTGCCGCCGATCTCGCGGAAGGCCGCCTGGGCGTAGGCCTCGGCGGTGCTGCCGATGTCGCCGCGCTTCAGGTCACCGATGACCAGGAGTCCGCGGTCCTGAGCGGCGACGCAGAGCTCCTCGAGGACCCGGACCCCTTCGTGACCGAGGGCCTCGAAGAAGGCGCTCTGGGGCTTCACGACGGCCGTGTAGGGCTCGACGGCCTCGAGAACGGCCAGGCCGAAGGCAAGGAAGGCGGCGGCGCTCTCGCCGGCGTCCGGGGCGCCCGGCGAGCGGAGTTCCGCCGGAAGCAGCTCCAGACGGGGGTCGATGCCCACGCAGACCCGGCTGTTCTTCTCGCGACAGGCCTGTTCGAGTCGTCGGTGGAAGTCGGTCACCACGAGAGGAAGTTCTCCAGCATGCGTCGCCCGTCCTCGGTGAGGAAGGACTCGGGGTGAAACTGCAGACCGGCCACCGGCAGGCTCTCATGGGAGAGGCCCATGACCAGGCTCTCTCCGTCCTCCGTGCAGCTGGCGCTGATCCGGACTTCGGCCGGCAGGGGATCGAAGCGGAGCAGGAGCGAATGATACCGCATCGCACGAAAGGGACGACGAACACCCGAGAAGATGCCGCGACCGTCGTGATCCACGAGAGAGGTCTTGCCGTGGACGGGCCTCGGGGCCCGCTCGAGCCGGGCGCCGAAGATCTCGCCCAGGGCCTGATGACCGAGACAGACGCCGAGGACGGGAATCGAATCGAGGGCATGCCGGAGCCAGCCGAGGGTCGCCCCGGCCGCTCCGGGCCGTCCCGGGCCGGGCGAGACCAGGAGGCGCCGCGGCCGACCGAATTCCGCGAGCCGCGGATCGTCGTTCCGGATCACGACGGGATCGTCGCCCAGGTCGCGGAGAACCTGAACGAGGTTCCAGGTGAAGGAATCGTAGTTGTCGATGACGAGGCTGCGGCCGCTTGCGATCATGCCCCGACTGTTCGCGATCCGGGCCGGCGACTCAAGCGCCGCCGATCGCGGATGGCGATCGGGAGAGAGAAGAAGGGATCCTCTCTTCTAGAAAACTCATCTTCGTCATCATGAGCAGCCGTCCCCTCGGGGATGGGCCGATCACGAGGACCACAAGTCGAGGCCGGCGGCAGTCGAAGGACGTCTGTCGGATTCCGGAAGGGCCCGGGAGAGGCCGACAGCGGGTGTGGAAGGCGCGACGACGGGCCCGCGCGAATCCCCGAACCGCCGACCCCCGGATCGCGCCCACGGTGGAGAAGGCCCGGGGCGCCCACGACGAGCCCGCGGCTTATGCGCGGGAATCCTGAAGCGGGAGGGCCCCAGATCTGGTGGCGCTGCCGGCCGGAACCCCAGGATCGTCCGCCGCCGGGACCGGCGCGTCCACAGCCTGTGGAAAAGTCGTGGAGCGCCCCGGGCGCACTTCGGCGAGAACGCCCTAAGCCGCGGGGCTGCGACGACTTGTCGCCCATGGCGGGAGATTCTACTAGTTGTTGAGAACGCCGTGCAGGCGTCGGAGGCAACGGAGCTCGACCTGCCGGACCCGCTCCCGGGTCATGCCGACGATCTCGCCGATCTCCCGGAGCGTCATCGGCTCCCGGTCATCGAAACCGTAGCGGAGCTTCAGGATCGTCCGCTCCTTCTCGTCCACGTCCTCGAGGAGCTCCAGCAGGCGCTGTCGCTCGTGGCGCTGGAGGGCCTCGTCCTCCGGGGCCGGCCGGTGGCGGTCCTCGATGGCCTCGAAGGAGCCCGTGTCCGCGTCCAGGGAGACGACCTGGTCGAGGCAGCGGGTCGTGGCGATCGCCCGGCGCATCGACTTGTGCTCCGAGGGCGCCAGTTCGAGCGCCTCCCCGACCTCCTCCACGTCGGGCTGGCGACCGAGCTTGGCATGCAGTTCGAGCGAGACGCTCTTCCAGCGGGCGATCAGCTCGAGCATGTAGGATGGGATGCGCACCGTCTTGACGCTGTTGGTGAGCGCCTTGCGGATGGACTGCTTGATCCACCAGGTGGCGTAGGTGCTGAACCGGCAGCCCTCCTCGGGGTCGAACTTCTCGACCGCCTTCATCAGGCCGAGGTTGCCCTCCTCGATCAGGTCGGAGAAGGGAAGCCCGCGATTCAGGTAGATCTTGGCGATCGAGACCACGAGGCGCAGGTTCGACTCGATCATCCGTTCCCGGGCCGCGAAGTCGCCCTGCCGGATGCGGCGCCCCAGGTCGATCTCGTCCTGGGGCTCGAGGAGCGGGATCATGTTGATCTCGGCGAGATAGGTCTCGATGGCGGAATCGGCCGGCATGGCTCGGAACTCCCCGATCGCCGAGACGATCAGGGTATGGGACCCTCGTCGCCCGGGACGTAATCGAATCGCGGTCTTTTTCGGCGCTGAAGCACCTGGCAAAGGGTCCGTCCGAGGACGGCGGCATCGAGCCAGATCGACCAGTTCTCGATCTGATGGAGGTCCGAGAGCAGCCGCTTCCGGAGGGAGGTGTTGCCCACGAAACCTCGCACCTGAGCGAGCCCGGTGATCCCGGCTCGGGTTTGATGCCGTATGGGATATCTCGACAGGCATGATTCGAATACTTGAACGAATTCGGGCCGCTCGGGCCGGGGACCGACGAGGCTGAGGTCCCCGCGCAGCACGTTCCAGAGCTGGGGCAGCTCGTCGAGCCAGGTCCGGCGGAGGAGGCGGCCGAAGGGGGTGATGCGCGGGTCCTCCGCCGCCGGCCAGACCGGCCGCCCCTCCGGCTCCGCGTCGGGCGGCATCGACCGGAACTTGTAGATGGTGAAGACCCGGCCGCCCCGGGTCACGCGCGACTGCCGATGGATCGCGCCGGAACCCTGGACC
>JBFIHP010000067.1:0-9472 GCA_041601735.1 Planctomycetota bacterium
CCTCCGCGCCGCGCGGTGATCGCTCGGGTACGCAGCCGACCCCCGGACGGAGTTCGACGGTCTCGGGCGAGCGGCGGGCCTCCTCCGCGGTCTGGGCCGTCTCGCTCTGGGGGATCGGCGTCGCGGTGCTGGGGCTCAGGCGGCTGCGGGCGCGGCTTCGCCTGCGGCGTCTCATCCGCGCGTCCGGGGCGGCCGAGCCGGAACTCCTGCGCCTCGCGCGGCGGGCCGCCCGTCGTGCCGGCCTGCGTCGAACTCCGCCGGTCCGGGTCTGCGAGGGTCTGGACGCGCCCGCGGTCGCGGGGCTCCACCGGTCGCGTCTCCTCGTGCCCGGCGACCTCACGCGCGAGCTCGATCCCCGTCTGCTCGAGCCGCTCCTGCTTCACGAGATGATCCACCTCGCCCGTCGCGACCCGCTCGGTCAGGGCCTGGGGCGCCTCGCGACCCTCTTGCACTGGTTCAATCCCTTCGTCTGGATCGCGGTCCGCGAGATCGAGCGCGATCGCGAGCTGCTGACCGATTCCCGCGTCGTCGCACTCGAGGAGGATCGCGCCGATTACGCCGAGGGTCTGCTGCGGGTCATCCGCCGCGGGCGAGGGCCCGCACCCTCGCCGGCCGCCGCCCTGGGGCTGACCGACGGGCGGAGCCTGCGCGACCGGCTGGGACGGATCGTGCGCGGCGACACGGTCGGCTGCGCGCGCGGCGGACTCGGCGTGCTACTCCTGCTCGGCTGTCTCACGCTCGGCCTCGCGGTCTCCGAGATCGGCCTCGCGGGCGCGGCGGAAAGGCCATCGGCCGGCCACCAGGACGAGGAACGGGTCGAGGTGACGATCCGCGTCCGGGTCCTGGCCGCGGATGATCGCGGCGACGGCGCTGCCTTCCAGGTGAAGGAGAAGCGCCTGAAGCTCCCCGACCTGGGGGCGCTCATGGGCCGCTACTCCGTCGCCGCCGATCCGAGGTACGGCGACGCACGAGGTCTGTCGTCCACCCGCGTGATCATCGACCTGCCCCGGGAGAGGGTGGACCTCGACGTGCAGAACATCCTGATGACCTGCGCCAAGCTGAAGATCTACCGGATCGAGATCGAGAACGCTCCCCCGGTCGTTGACGGCGAGCAGGCCTTGGCCCTGGTCGTGGATTCCTCGGGCCGGGTCACGATCGAGGGTGTCGGGATCTTCGACGCCGAAGCCGACGCGAAGGTCCTCCGGCGGATCATCGGGGAACGGATCGGCGAATCGGGCCGGGTGCTGATCCGTTCGCCGCGAGATCTCGCTCACCGGAAGCTGGTCGCCCTGATGGAGCTGGCCCGGGAGGCCGGCGCCGTGAGCATGCAGATGGAGGTCGCCTCCGCTTCGGCTGGGCCGCATGAGTCGCTGTCCGACGAGCGGAAGGCGATGCTCCGAGAGGCCTCTCCGAGCCGGATCGTCGGGCTTGCGCTCGACTTCCTGGCGCGACGCCAGGACGACCGGGGCGCGTTTCGCGATCCGCAGCAGTCGGAGTGGCCGGGCCAGGAGGTCGGTCGCAGCGCGGCGGCCCTGCTCGCCTTCCTCGGTGCGGGTGAGACGCCGAAGGCCGGTCCCCACAAGGATGTCGTCCGCAAGGCGGCGGACTTCCTGATGGCCCGACAGGATCCGGAGGGCTTCATCGGCGAGCGCAAGCACCTGGAATCGGTCTACGGCCACGCGATGGCCGGACTCGCGCTGAGCGAACTCTCCGCCATCACCGGCGACGAGCGCTACCGGGGCGCCGTCGAACGGGCGGTGGCCTGGACCTTGTCGGCGCAGAATCCCTACAAGGGCTGGCGCTACGGGATTCGCGACGGCGACAACGACTCCGCGATCACGAGCTGGATGCTGATCTTCCTGAAGTCGGCCAGCCTCGCCGGGGTCGAGGTGCCCGCGTCGGCCTTCGACTCCGGGCGTTCCCTCCTGGAGGAGTTGACCGACCCGGAGACGGGCCGCACGGGCTACATCAAGAGGGGGGTCGGCAACCCGCCCGTGAGGGTTCTCGGCGCGTCTCCCGCGGGCCGACAGTGGACCGAATCGACCGCGGTCGAGACGGCCACGGCGATGGCGTCCTTCGCCTACGTCGTCAGCGGCGGCAATCCGGAGCGAGTCGCGCGCGGACGCGGCCTCCTGCGCGCCTGTCCTCCGCGCCGGGACGTCGTCGGCGGCAAGGTCGACCACGTCTACTGGTACTTCGGAACCCTCTCGATGTTCCAGGCCGGCGGCGAGGCCTGGAAGGACTGGAATCTCCATCTCCGTGACGCGCTCCTCGATCACCAGGTGACCGAGGGAGAGGACGCCGGATCGTGGCCGCCGGTCGGGTTGCAGGGCGACATCGGCGGTCGGGTCTTCGATACCGCGCTGGCGACGCTGGCGCTCGAGGTGAGCTGGCGCTACGAGCGAGCGCTGGGCCCTGCTCCGAAGTGAGCCGCTTCCGGTGGATCGAGGGCGACGCCCGCTCCCTCCCGGCGCGGGCAACCGCGCGGCACGCGGCGGAACTTGCGTCGAAGGTCATCGCTTTCGTAGACCTGTCGGTCACGGAAGGATGTGCCCATGCCCTTGATCCAGTTGCGGTCGATCCGACTCTCCCACGGCGGGCCCCTCCTGCTCGACGGCGCCGACCTCGTCATCGAGCCGGGGGATCGCCTCGGTCTCGTCGGCCGCAACGGGGCGGGGAAGTCGAGCCTCATGCGCCTGATCTCCGGGCAGATGGAGGCCGAGGGCGGCGAGCTGATGCGGCAACAGGGCCTGCGTTCCGCGATGCTGCCCCAGGAGGTGCGGGGTGACCTGTCGGGACGGGTGCGCGCGCGGCTCGAGGCGGCCCTGGCCCGATCCGGAGGTCCATCCGATTGGCAGGCGACGGCGCGGGTCGAGACCCTGATCAACCAGCTCGACCTCGACGGCGAGGCCGAGTGCTCGACGCTCTCGGCCGGCAACAAGCGCCGGGTCCTGCTCGCCGAGGCGCTGGTCGCGGAACCGCAGCTCCTCCTCCTCGACGAGCCGACCAACCACCTCGACCTCGCCGCGATCGAGCGCCTCGAGGACATGCTCTCGCGCCACGACGGCGCGCTGCTCTTCGTCACCCACGATCGCGCCTTCCTGAAGCGCGTCGCCAACCGGATCGTCGATCTCGATCGCGGCCGGCTTCGCGTCTGGGATTGCGACTACGAGACCTTCCTCGAGCGCAAGGACGCCGAGCTCGAAGCCGAGGCCGAACGCAACCTCCAGTTCGACAAGAAGCTGGCCAAGGAGGAGGCCTGGCTCCGTCGCGGCATGAAGGCGCGGAGGCGGCGCAACATGGGGCGCGTGGCCGAGCTCAGGGTGATGCGCGAGGAGCGCAGCGCTCGACGCGAGGAGATCGGCCGGGTCAAGGCGAAGCTGCAGGATGCGCGCAAGAGCGGCCGCATCGTCGCCGACGTCGAGGGTCTCTCCTTCAGCCACGGTGACCTCGCGATCGTCAGAGACCTCGATCTGCGCATCCTGCGCGGCGATCGCCTCGGCATCGTGGGCCCCAACGGCTGCGGCAAGACCACGCTCATCCGACTGATCCTCGGCGAACTCGAGCCGGACGAGGGCGGGGTGAAGCTCGGAACCAGGATCGAGGTCGCGCGTTTCGACCAGCTCCACGAGGGCCTCGATCTCGGCCGGACGCCCTTCGAGAACGTGGGCCAGGGCAGCGACCACGTCGAGGTGGGCGGTGCGAGCCAGCATGTGGTCGGCTACCTGCAGAACTTCCTCTTCAGCGCCGATCAGATCATGAGCTCCGCATCCAAGCTCTCCGGCGGTGAACGAAACCGGCTCCAGCTCGCGCGCATCCTGGCGCGACCCGCCAATCTCCTGGTCCTCGACGAACCGACCAACGATCTCGATCTCGAGACGCTCGAGCTGCTCGAGGACCTGCTCGGCGACTTCGGAGGCACCTTGATCGTGGTGAGCCACGATCGCGAGTTCCTGAACAACACCGTCACCTCGACCCTGGTCCATGAGGGAGAGGGCCGCTGGAAGGAGTACGACGGCGGCTACGATGACTGGCAGCGCCAGAAGAAGGTGGCGACGCCGGCGGTCCGGGCAGCCTCGCCCGGCAAGGGCGAGCGACCCGATCGGAATCGGCCGCGCCGGCTCTCCTTCAAGGAGAAGCGCGAACTCGAGGGCCTGCCGCAGGCCATCGAGGACCTCGAGGCCGAGAAGGCGGCGCTCTTCGAACTCATGGCCTCGCCGGATTTCTACAAGCAGGCCGGCGCCGAGCTGGCCGCGAAGCAGGCCCGGATCGCCGAACTCGAGAGCGAACTGGTCGCCCGCTACGCCCGTTGGGAGGAACTCGAGGCCCTCGCCGACTGATCCTCGGCCCGATGCTCCCGGGACGCCTCGCCGGCATCCTGCGTCCGTCAGTGCCGGGCAGCGGATGGCGGATTTCTCCGCTGGAAAGCGCCTGAGGTCCCGGGGGGTCCGGGGCTTGCAGGGTGGCGGGCATGGTCAAGGGTGGATTCCATCGGCTGGCGAAGCCCTGGTCCCTTCCGGGCGGCGGGGTCGCGGAGCGACTCGAGGTCGATCCGGAGCGCGGCCTCGACGAGGCGGAGGTCCGTCGGCGCGCCGCTGCCCACGGCTCGAACCGGCTGACCGAGCACCGCGGCCGTGGCGCCCTCGCGATCCTGGTTGATCAGTTCCGCAGCCTCGTCGTGCTGCTCCTGGTGGCGGCCGCGGTCGCTGCGGCGCTCCTCGACGAGTGGCTCGATGCCGCCGCCATCCTGGCCGTCCTCATCATCAACGCAGCGATCGGTTTCACGACCGAGATCCGTGCCTTGAAGTCGATGGCCGCTCTCCGGGCGCTCGGTGTCACCCGGGTGCGGCTCCTGCGCGGGGGCCGCAGGACCGAGGTCGCGGCGGAGGCACTGGTGCCGGGCGACATTCTCCTCCTGGAGGCCGGCGACATGCTCCCGGCGGACCTTCGCATCCTCGACTGCGCGCGGCTCGAGGCCGACGAGTCGGCCCTCACCGGAGAGTCGGCCCCGGTGGCGAAGTCCGCCGACGCCGATCCCGAGGACTCCGTTCTGGCCGACCGGCGATCGATGCTCTGGCGCGGCACCGCCCTCACGCGAGGGAGCGCACGGGCCGTCGTCACCGCCATCGGCATGGATACCGAACTCGGACATATCGCCGGCCTCGTCGCGGCGGCCGAGGACACCGAGTCACCCCTCGAGAGGCGACTTCAGCGTCTCGGTGGCAGGCTCCTCGTCGTCACGCTGGTGATCGCCGTCCTGATCTTCGCGCTCGGGATCGCGGTGGGTAGGCCGCCACTGCTCATGGTCATCACGGCGATCGCGCTGGCCGTGGCCGCGATCCCCGAGGGCCTGCCCATCGTCGCGACGATCGCGTTGGCCCGCGGGATGTGGCGCATGGCGAGAGAGCGCGCGCTCATCAACCGGCTCTCTGCGGTGGAGACGCTGGGCTCGACGACGATCATCTTCACCGACAAGACCGGGACCCTGACCGAGAACCGGATGACGGTGCGGCGGCTGCATGCGCCGAACGGCGAGTTCGACTGGCCGTCCGACGCGTCGAAGGCCGACGCAGCCCGATCGTTGCTCCGTGCCATCGCGCTCTGCAACGACGCCGAGATCCTGGCCGAGGGCGCGCAGGGCGACCCGATGGAGATCGCATTCCTCGAGGCCGCGGCCCTGGCCGGTCTGCGGCACGCGGAGTTGAACGCCGAGATGCCGCGCGTCCGCATCGAGCCCTTCGATCCGGACCTGATGATGATGGCCTCGTTCAATCGCGAGGAGGGAAGGATCCTGGTCACGGTGAAGGGGGCCCCGGAGCGGGTGCTCGAGCGCTGTACGGCGGTCCTCTCCGCGGATGGCGAACCCGTCGCGCTCGACGACGAGGGCCGTCACGCCTTCGTCGCAACCGGTCACGAGCTCGCTCGCGACGGCCTCCGCGTGCTCGCCGCCGCCGAGAAGTACGTCGCCGACGACGCGGGCGAGGCCTTCGACGATCTCGTCTTCCTCGGCTTCGTGGCCCTCGCCGATCCGCCGCGGAGCGATGTGGCGGCGGCGATCGCGGCCTGCCGGCGCGCGGGCATCGCCGTCCACATGGTCACCGGCGACCAGCCGGCGACCGCCGGCGCCATCGCGCGCGAGGTCGGGATCGGCGAGAAGGACGAACGACCCGTCTCGGGCGCGGAACTCAGCGCGGCACCCGAGGCCGAGCGCGAGGGGCTCCGGTCCGGCCGCATCTTCGCGCGCGTGACTCCGGCTCAGAAGCTGGAGCTCGTCGAGCACTGGCAGGAGCGCGGTGAGATCGTCGCGATGACCGGCGACGGCGTCAACGACGCGCCGGCCCTGAAGAAGGCCGACATCGGCGTGGCCATGGGCAAGCGCGGGACCCAGGTCGCGCGCGACGCGGCCGACATGGTCCTCACCGACGATTCCTTCCCGGCCATCGTCGCGGCCGTTCGTGAGGGGCGGATCATCTTCGCGAACATCCGTCGCGTGGTGATCTACCTGCTCTCCTGCAACGTGAGCGAGGTCCTGGTGGTGGCGATCGGCACCGCGGTCGCCGGTCTGACGCCGCTGCGGCCCCTCCAGATCCTCTTCCTCAACCTCCTCACCGACGTCTTCCCGGCCCTGGCTCTGGCCTTCGGCGCGGGACCGGCGGACGTCCTCGATCGACCGCCTCGTCCGAAGGGGGAGGGCATCCTCGAGCGCCGTCACTGGCGCGGGATCCTGAACTCCGCGGCGGTCATGAGCTTCGGGGTGCTTCTGGCCTTCGGCGGCGCGCGCCATCTCCTCGAACTCGACGAGGCCGGATCGGTGACCGTCGCCTTCATCGGGCTCGGCCTGGCGCAGCTCTGGCACGTCCTGAATCTGCGCAGTCCGGTCAGCGGGGTCCTCCGCAACGAGATCCTCGCCAATCCCTGGCTCGGCGGGGCGCTGCTCCTCTGCCTTCTGCTCTTCGTGCTGGCCCTCTACTGGCCGCCTCTGGCCCTGGTCCTCGGGACCGCCGCACTCGGCCCGGAGGGCCTGCTGGTCGCATTGATCGCGAGCCTTCCGACCGTGATCCTGGGCCAGTTCCTGCTCCGGGGCGGACGAAGCGGCTACTTCTCCGAGGAAACCTCCCGCGAGGTCTGTTAATACCTCGCATGGCCGAGGACTGCATCGACGAGGGGACCCGAGCCTCCGGGACCGAGGTCGGCGCGACCGGGCGGGTCTCATTCTCGCCCCGGCGGGCGCTCTATGCCCTGCTCGGCTCGATCTTCCTGGGATTGGCCTTCCTGGGGGCCGTCATGCCGATCCTGCCCACCACGCCCTTCGTCCTGGTCGCGGCCTCGCTCTTCGCCCGGAGCTCGCCCCGGGTGCACCGTCGCCTGCTCGAGAGCCGTCTCTTCGGGCCGACGCTCCGCCGCTGGGAGGAGACCGGCGGGATCTCGGCCCGCGCGAAGGTCATGGCCCTCCTCCTGCTCTGGGGAGCGATCGCCCTGAGCTGCACGCTGGCGGTCGAGTCCTGGCCGGTCCGGGGTGTCCTGATCGCCTGCGCCGTCGCGGTGAGCCTCTACATCCTCAACCGGCCCACCGTGCCCTGAGGCGAGATTCCCCGCCCCCCGGGGCGGCGTGACCTTGATCCTGCACGCTCGAGAGTCTCTGATCGACGCATGACCCGCAGCGCGACCGCCTGGCTTCTGATCCTCTTCCTCGCTTCCCTCGCTTCGGCCCAGGAGCGCGAGATCGATCCGAACGACGAGGCGCGCGCCCGCTTCCTCCTGGACGAGTATCTCCTGCGGGCCGATGATCGTCGCGCGCGCGCGATCGAGAAGGAACTGGCCGGACTCGAGGGCCTCGATCTCGATCGGCTGACCCGGCTCCTGCACGAGCCCATGCCGCGTCCCGCGCGGACGGGAGGCATCGAACGGAGGACCCTGACGCTCGGCGGGGAGCAACAGGACTACCGATGCGTCGTCTTCGTGCCCGAGGGCTACGATCCGAAGATCCCATACCCGCTCCTGCTCACCGCGCACGGTACGGGTGGCGAGGAGGAGGGCCCCTTCGAGGCGATGCTGCCGCACGCGAGGGGGGCGGGCATGATCCTCGCCAGTCTCGGCGAGTGCGCGAAGCGTCGCGACAAGGGCTGGGCCTACAGCGACGAGGAGCGCCGCGTGCAGGAGGAGTTCATCCTCCTGCTCCGGCAGGACTATCAGATCGATCCGCGCCGCATCTACATGAACGGCTGGTCGCGCGGCGGCCATGCGAGCTGGGACCTCGCGCTCCGCAGGCCCGGGCTCCTGGCCGGTATCGGTCCCATCGTCGGCGGCGTTCCCGCGCGCGATCTGGTCCTACTGCCGAATCTCCTCGGCTGCCGGATCGACGCCGTGAACGGGGGCCGGGACCAGCCGGAACTGGTGACCGCCGTTCGGGAGGCCGCCGCGCGCCTGACCGCCCTGGGCGCGGATTACCGCGGCTACCTCGATCCGGAGCGGGGACACGCCGTCTTCGAGGACCGGCTGGCCGGGATGGTCGCGCATCTCGCCGCCCACAGCCGGCCCCTGGCCCCGGCGCGCGTCGCGATCGCCAGCTACGAGAAGGAGCTCGTCCGGCACGACTGGCTCGCCATCGCGGGCTTCGAGGCGAAGCTCTACCGTCCGGGCGCCCGGATCGTCATTCCCGGAGTGACGAAGATGAGTCCGGAGGAGCAGAGGGCGGCCTGGCTCGAGGCCGTGGCCGAGGGCACGGCCCGGCTCGAGGGCCGCGTGGAGAGCGGCAACCTGATCGTGCTCGACGCTCACAAGGTCAAGCGGGTGCGTATCTTGCTGCCGCCGACCGGGATCGACCTGGAGAAGCCCGTCGAGATCCGCCTCGGCGAGCGGAGCCTCCGGCGGTCCCGCTTCCGGCCCTCGATGCGCGACCTTCTGCGCTCCGCGCGCGAGCTTCGCGACCCCTTCATGGCCTACCCCGTCCGGGTCGAACTGAGCCTCCCCTGATCCCGCAGCTCCGCGGCCCCGGCCCGGCGCTCCCGGTCGGAAAGGCTTGCGAAGGGAGGACTTGAAAGTCGGCGGCCGGCTCGGCAAAGTGCTGCGCTCAGGACGGTTCCCCGGGTGGACCGCCCTGTCTTCGTCTCGTCTCGTCTCGACGAGACCTGGAGCGAGGTCCGCCTCGCGCGGCGGGTCGATGCCCCCGGCGTCGGCACCCGGTTCCGGTCGAACGCAGGCCGCGGTCAAGGGGCCGCGGTGTTCAAGGTTGAGCGTCGGCCGGGCGTCATCATCTCTGGAGTCCTTCGGGACTCGTCGAGCTCGTCGCCCCCGAGGACGCGAGCAGGTCACAGGTCACAGGTCATGTCCGGAAACAAGCTCTACGTCGGTAACCTCAGTTTCAGAACTCTCGAGTCCGGTCTCGAAGCCGCATTCGCTCCCTTCGGCACGGTCGCTTCGGTGAAGATCATCACCGATCGCGAGACCGGCCGCTCGCGCGGATTCGGATTCG
>JBFIHP010000068.1:0-9392 GCA_041601735.1 Planctomycetota bacterium
GCTGAATGCCCTGGTCCGGTGCTTCGGTGCCGAGGGAGCGGCTCGTCTTCCGGCCGCGCCGCAGCCCTTCTCCGGGCCGCTGTCGCCGAGGGGATGGGACCGGCTGATGTGGCAGCGGCTCGACTGCCGTTCGGGGCGCCTTCGGGGTCCGAGTCCGCCTGCCGAAGGCTGCGATCAGATGCCGAACATCCGGCCGAGCAGGCCGCGCTTCTGGCCGTCGCGCCAGTCGCGGGCGACGGCCCGGCACTGCCGCGCGAGTTCCCGGGCGTCCAGCTTGCGATCGTCGGGATTCCTCTGCAGGAGATCGGCGACGATCGGGTCGAGCCGGGCATCGACCGCGGCCTGCTTCGACGGCGGCACGAGGGTTCGCTCCGGAAGGCGGCCGGTGAGGCCCTCGTGGAGCATCACGCCGAGGGCGTAGAGGTCGGCGCGGTGATCGACCTCCCGCGCGGCCATGGCCTGCTCGGGGGCCATGTAGAGCGGTGTCCCGAGGATCTGGTGGGTCTTGGTCAGGCGCGCGACATGGCCTTCGCCCTCGAGCTTGGCGATGCCGAAGTCGGCGATCTTGGCCCGACCGTTGCCGTCGAGGAGGACGTTGTCCGGCTTCATGTCACGGTGCACGACGTCCTGGGCATGGGCGAAGGCCAGGGCATCGGCGATCTCGGCGACGACCTCGACGAAGCGCCGCGGCGACAGCCTCTCGTCGCCCTCGCGATCGGCGAGGCTCTTGCCGGCGACGTACTCCATGACGATGTAGTTGAGGCCGCAGTCGGTCTGACCGAAGTCGTGGATCGCGACGATGTTCGCGTGGGTCAGCCGCGCCATCGCGCGGGCCTCGAGCAGGAAGCGGTCGGCGAAGCTCGCCTCCTGGTCGGGGCGGGGCGGCAGGACCTTCACCGCGACCGGACGGTCGAGCCGCGTCTGGACACCCTTGAAGACGATGCCCATGCCGCCGCGACCGATCTCGCCCTCGATGGCGATCGAATCGAGGGCGGCGGCGACGCGCTCCTCGATGCCGTCGTGGACCGTCGAGGAGTCGGACTCGTCGAAGAAGAAGGTCTCCCGCGCGTCGCGCTCGGCGGTCGAGCGCTTGATCTGGCAGCTGAAGCAGAGCCGATCGGGGGCTTCGCTCACGGTCAGGGCACCGCAATCCCGGCAGGTCCTGTCTTCGGCCATGAGCAATCTCGGAAGGGATAGGGGGCCAGGGTCGGTCGGCGTCGAACGAGGGGTCGGGGCAACCCTATCGCCGACGCTGCGACCACGTCTCGTGAAGGCGCCAGCGTAGACTCCGCGCCGGATCAAGGCAATCGAATAACCGCGGAACGGCGCTGCGGGCCTTTCTCGGGCTCCTGACGATCGTCCGGGGGCGGCTCCGGCCCGGCTCGAGAGCCTGACGATCACCTCGCTCACGCCCATCGAGGAGCAGCATGGGCTCGACATGCGTGAGGAGGAGAAGCTCGCCCGCGACGTCTACATCACCTTGAACCAGATCTGGGGCATCCCGATCTTCGCGAACATCGTGGCCACAGAGCAGCAGCACATGGACGCGGTTCGCTTCCTGATCTGGCGCTACGACCTGGTTGATCCGGTCCTCGACGACGAACCCATCGGCGAGTTCCAGAACGAGGAGTTCGAGTTCCTCTACGGCATGTTCGTCATGCTCGGCGCGACCTCCAGAGAGCATGCGCTCTTCGTCGGCAGTTTCATCGAGGATCTCGACATCGTCGATCTGCGGGAGGCACTCGGCGAGTCGAGCGCGCCGGACGTGAAGGCCGTGTTCCACAACCTCCAGAAGGGGTCCCGCAATCACCTGCGCGGCTTCTTCTGGAACCTCCAGGACCGCGGGGTGCTCTACTACCCCTACTTCCTGGACTACCCGAGCTTCATGGAGATCGTGAAGACCCCCTGGGAGTTCGGCGTCCTCGACGAGGAGGGCAACCGGCTCTGAACTCGGACCGCTCCGGCTCTTCAGGCCCTCGGGTTCTCGCCCGGGGGCCTTCTCGGCGGCTCCGACTCCGGTCCCCGGGAACGAGCCTGGGGCAGGGCGCCCAATGACGCGCTCGAGCGCGGATTTTCCCCCGAAGCGGCGCTGCTCCGCGCTGCGCCGTCGCGGTTGCCGGGGCCGGGAAGGCGGCTCTCGCCGCCATTCCGCGGGGCGCGGGCCAAACTGGTATTCTCGGCACCTCTTTTGCTTTCCGGGCGGGCATGAACGGGATCGCCTTGATGACGAACGGACGAGCCATTCCCGACCCCGCCCGCGCCCACGGAGCCTGGGTCTATCTGCTGCTCTCGATGCTCGCCGGCGTGCTCAGCTCGATCGGCGAGGGCGCCCTGGCCGCGGCCGGCGCCGGCCTCGGCTACGCCGGCGTCTTCGTGGCGGCGAGTTCCTTCGCTCCGAAGGCCGCGGCAACGCGCATCCGGCGCCTCGGCGTCGGACTCGCCCTCGCGATCCTCGGGCCTGCGTTGAGTCTCGTTCTCGGCGCTCCTCCCTTCTTCCTCAGCATCGGCATGGTCGCCCTCGCACCGACGCTCCTGGCCGGTTACTACGGCACGAGACAGGGATTCCAGTCGGCGCCGGCCCTCGGCTTCGCGATCGCGGCCCTCGCGGTCGCCGCCCCGAGCGCGGCCTGCGCCGGCGGCGCCTCGGCCTGGCAGGGGCTCATCCTGCTGGCGCTGCTCGTCCCCTTCTTCGCCTGGCGCAGTCTTCGACTGCGCCGCCTGCTCGCCGCCCACGTCGTCTCCGGTCGCGCCGCG
The DNA here is from genome assembly GCA_041601735.1 of Planctomycetota bacterium. Taxonomy (GTDB): domain Bacteria; phylum Planctomycetota; family DRQF01; genus JACKGY01. The sequence continues at coordinate 2,755 of JBFIHP010000068.1, forward strand.
ATCCGCCGCGAGGGCCTGCGCGAAGCCCTCCTCGGTGCGATCTGGACCCTCGTCGTCGTCGCGCTCATGCACCTGGCCTTCTGAACGTTCCGGTCCATCCCGATCCTCGGGTCGTGTAGGATGGTCTGCGGTTTCGCAGCGAGGCATCGTCATGCTCGTTCGACTGGAATGCAGCGAGGGCCGGTCGCGGGGCGCGCGCTTCGAGCTGCATCAGGCGCCCATCTCCATCGGCCGCAGCCGCGACAACATGGTGCGCTTCGATTCCGAGGAGCGGGCCGTGTCGGGTCACCATTGCCTGATCTACCGCCAGGCCGATCGCAGCTGGTTCGTGCGCGATCTCGGCAGCACCAACGGCACCTTCCTGAACGGCTTCCGGGTCGAGGATGACCGCGAGATCGAGAGCGGCGACGCGCTCCGGATCGGCACCAAGGGGCCGACCCTCATCGTGACGATCGAGGAGGGGACCTCGACCATGCCCCTGCCGGTCCAGGCCGAGGTCGCCGCTCCGGTCGGGCGTTCTCCCCGGGTCCTGCGCCCGGCGCTCCTGACGCTCATTGCCGTCTTGCTCGGGGCCGCGGCCTGGCACTACGGCCGACCGGCCCTCGAGGACCTCCTGCGCGAACGCGACCGCGGGTCGGCCGAGCGCGACGCCGAAGGCGGATTCGAGTACCCCGCCGAGTCCCCGCTCGAGGTCGAAGATCTCGAGGACCCCCCCGAGATCCCGCTGTCGGAGTTGCCGCCGCTCGACACCTGGCTGCTCGGTCGCTGGGCGCTCGCCCGGACCGAGGGCGCGCTCGTCCTGGACCGCGCGCAAGGCGACGGTCGTCTCGTGATCGAGGTGACCCGCGACCCGGACGACCCCGACCGCTTCGAGGGTCGCGCTCTCGAGATCGGCGCCGAGCACGTCTCGTCGGGGCGGCTCGTCGATCGGGTCGGTCGTCCCATCCTGCGCTTCCGCTACCTGCGCGAGGCCTCGGAGCGCGGCGGGACCGCCTACTTCCGCGTCTCGCGCTTCGACGCGAGGAACATCACCGACGGTCGTGACGGCTGGATCTCGCGCAACGATCGCGCCTACGTCGACATCCGGCGCGGTCAGCTGCTCGGCAACGCCGGCGCCTGGTTGAAGGAGGGTGATCGATGAGGTGGTCCTGCATCCCGGTCCTGATCGCGATCCTGTCGGTCGCGACCCCGATCCGCGACGACAAGGTCGTGACGCCGGAACAGCTGAAGGCGGCGCACGCGGCCTTCGTGGAGGCGAAGTCGGCCGGCTTCTCGGTCGAATCCATGGTCAAGCTCTATCAGCTCGACAACGCCGCGCCCGCGGTCAAGAAGCTGGTCGACGCGGCCCAGTCGAACCCCGCGATGTCGATCCAGCCGGCCGACAGCGCCGCCATGGAGGCCGCCCGCGAGACGATGAACATGGCCGTCCTCGAGCATCTCGCCGAGGTGACCGGCGGGACCATCGAGGTCATCAACTTCGGCAAGCAGAACGGCATCCGCTCGGACAAGGACCAGACGATCTTCGCCACCGACGGCAAGCGGGTCTACACCGCCACCGAGCTCAAGGAGGCCTACGAGAGCCACTTCCTCACCACGTTCGGCATCGACATGGAGAAGATGGACATGTCGATGTTCGACGGCGATGCCGCGATCCCCGACTGGCGCCGGGCCGACATGACCTACGAGGAGTTCGTCGCCGCCTACGAGAAGGGCCAGGCGATGCTCGAGCAGAACCCCGAGGCCTATCGCGAGGCCGGCAGCTTCCGTGCCCAGGTCGATCGCCGGACCGCCGAACAGGGGCGCGTCACCCTCGTACGCAAGAACCGCGAGAGCGGCGAGGTCGAGGTCGAGAAGGGCAGCGCCTCGGAGGTCTCCGCTCGCTACAAGGACTGGACCGCCGACGTTCCCTACCGCAACGCCATGGACGCCTCGGTCGAGAACCGCGGCCGCTTCGACCACTCGAACGACTTCATCGACAAGATGAAGTACTTCAACCGGACGGTGGGGGATGGCGTCAATGCCCTCGCGCTCGAGAACTGGGACGTCAACTACATCTTCCATCTCGCCGATCTATCGCCCGCCGAGCGCAAGAGCTACGTGGACGATCTCGTGCGCGACGTCTTCGTCATCGACATCTCCCCGGACGAACAGGAGCTCTTCAAGTCGATCATCCTGACCGCCGCCGAGGTCGAGCTCGACAAGATGAAGAGCGAGACCAAGGCCGAGTCGCACTATCTGAGGGGATTGATCGAGTCGGAGGAGCGGCGGGCCAAGTCGGCGGGCGAGGAGATCTCGCCCGAGGAGTCGCTGAAGCGGGCGCGAGAGCGCTTCTTCGGCCATCAGAAGCGGGTCATGGACCTGAACATCGTGGCCACGACCCGGCAGAAGATCCTCCGCGATCTCGATCCGGGCAATCTGAAGCGGATCGCGGCCAAGTACGGCGACGATCAGGCCAAGAAGCTGCGCTACGAGACCGCCCGTCAGATCGGGCGCGCCTTCGAGAAGATCGACGACCCGCGCCTGCTCGACCGCCTGGTCTCGGAAGCTCCTTCCGAGCTGCGCGCCGAGATCGAGTCGCTGCGGGACGTCGCCCGGGCTCGTCGCAAGACGAAGAAGAGCGCGGAGCGGCGTCCGATTCGCCTCGCGGACAGCGACGAGGACGAAGCCAGGCGGACCGGTCCGAAGGAGAAGACGCTGGCGCGGATCGAGGACGAGAGCTTCATGGAGGCGCGTCGGCGCGAAACGACCGAACTCCTCGACGCCATGAAGGCCCGTTACGAGGACTTCGATTCCAACGCCCGCGCGGGGCTCTACTCCGACGAGTTCATCACCGAGCGCCTGCGCAACGGCGTCCTCGAGTCGCTCGGATTCGAGGAGCGAGCCGTGCTCCGGCAGATGGAGGTCGAGTACGAGCGCCAGTTCAGCGGCAGCAAGCTCTTCACCAACGTCGTCAACCTGGGCAACCTCTCGTCAGTTCTCAGCATGATCGAGGTCTACCAGCAGACCGGCGACATGACGATGGTGGCGCGGACCGCGCTCTGGGAGCTGGTGAGCAACTTCCCCGGCGTCTCCCAGTTCGCGACGCTGAAGCAGTCCTTCAACGACGGCGATCTACAGAGCCTGAGCTGGCTCTTCATCGCCTGGAAGATCCCCGGTGCGGGACAGGCGAAGATGGTCTTCGACGCGGCGAAGCAGACCCTCACGATCGTCTACAACCACGCCATGGTCCCGCTCGAGAACGATCGCTTCTCGCAGGCCTACATGGGCTACGTCGATGCCCAGCCGGCCGGTTGGTCGCCGCTCGTGCCGGGCTGGAAGGAGCGCCGCGACGCCGCGAGCCTGTCGATCCTGCACTACGTCCCGGGCGAGACCTTCGAGGAGAAGCGCTCGGGGATGTACGCCTTCTTCCAGGCACAACTCCACGAGAAGCTCGTTCGCAACGGCTTCGATCCGACCACGGCGGAGTACTGGGAGCGTCGCGATCAGGTGCTGCCGGCCTTCTTCGGCAGCTACGTCGATCGCTACTTCGACGCGCGCGGCGAGTTCTTCGAGAACACCACGGTCGATCTTCGCGCCGTCGCGAAGATCCCGGAGATGAAGAAGCGGTTGATCCAGCGCCTCCAGGCCGACTTCCACCAGGGCGAACTCAACGATCGGCTCGCCGAGGTCGCACGCGAGGAGATGCTGGTAGCGATCGCGAAGATCCAGGACCAGCAGCGCGAGAACATCGACCTCGAGCGGCGGGTCGTCGCCGTCGAGGGCTTCGCCGTGGAGCGCCTGCGCGAGGGCATCGACCAGCTCTTCGACCGGGTCGAGGCGGCCGACGACGCGGCCGATCCCGGTCGCGTCAGCGTGCAGGTCTATCCGCCGGCCGTGGTGGAAGGCCAGGAGGTGACCTTCGCGATCAAGGCGATGAGCGAGGGGGAGGGCGAGGGAGGCCGTCGGCATCAGATCGAGGTCCGTCGCGTCTCCGCGACACCGCTGGTCAGGGGGGAGACCGATCTCCGCGGCAAGCTCGAGGAAGCCGTCGGGGAGAACGACGTCGTCTTCGTGAAGCCCCTTCTCGACCGACCGAAGACCGCCGGCGCCGAGCTCTACGTGACGAAGGTGGACTACGAGGTCGTCGTGAAGGACCCGGACGGGGTCGAGACGGCGCGCGAGACCCTCAGCGTCAAGGTCGCAGGCATCGTCGTCGAGGAACCCGAGACCTCCGAGGCCGTGACCCTGAAGGTGAAGGTCACGACACCCCCGACGCCGGAGGAGAAGCGGGCCAACCCCTTCGGAGCGAAGATGAGGGTCCACTGGGAGGACCCCGGCCCCGACAACCTCACCCCGCGCGCCTATCGCCCGCATTCCTCGGAGGGCTGCGTCCCCTATCTCTGGCTGCGCTGGGACGACATGCCCGAGGGCAAGCGCTACGGCATACGGATGAAGGTCTCGGGCGGCATCCCGCGCTTCGAGAAGGAGTGGTTCGAGACGGTCTACGGGCAGGACCGCTTCGAGCTGAAGGACGAGAAGCCCGGGCGCGGGCCCTGCTTCACCCAGCACATGCGGATTCCGGAACACACGGGGGGCACGGTCGAGGTCTCCGGAGAGCTCATGGCCTTCGAGCCCCGAACGAAGAAGGACGACATGGAGTCGGGCGCCGCGACCCCGCTGGCGACCTTTCCGTTCCGGGCCCGTGTGCCCTTCTTCCCGCCGACTCACACCGTCAAGGCCCATGCCTCGATCGACTCCCTCGGCATCCTCAGCGGCAGCGTCTCGGTCGGGTACGCACAGAGCGGCCAGCGGCCGGGCCGGGTCGATGTGGGCGGCAAGAGCTACTGGGGCAAGTTCTACGGCGGGATGAGTTTTCGTGTGCCCGGAGCGGGTTCGGTTCCGGCCTCGCTGACCGTTCACTTTCACGATTACGGCAAGGCCGTCAGCCTCTCGGTCCCGATCGAGAACAAGGGGGTGAAGCCGCGCGCGAAGCCCGAACTCGAGCGTCGCGTCCGTCTGCTCGAGGAACTCGAGTGGTGCAAGCGCGCCGACCCGAGCCGCTATCTGGCGAAGATGGCCAACATCCACGGGCTCCTGGCCTCGATCTACGCCCCGAACAGGAACGGCTGGATCGACAAGGCTGCCTGGCTCGCGGAACTCCAGACGCAATTCGATCTGATGGAACAGACCTACGCCGCCATGGGCGATCTGGCCTGGAAGGGCTGGGGCGAATCCGGCGTACCGTCGCAGGGACGCGTCGTGTCCACCACCTACGAGCCGGCGAAGTCGGCCGCCAACGCCAAGGCGATCCGCCTCGACTACCGCATGCTCCAGTCCCATGTCTGGCGCGAGGCCGCGGAGACCGCGCTCGCGATGGGCGACTTCGGCCTGGTCGATCGCTTCCTCGAGAAGTCCGAGGAATTCGCTCGCCTGCAGAGCGGTCGAAACCTCGCGACGGCCGCCCACAATCTCGAACTGACCCGCAGCGCACACGCGCGCCGTCTGTACGAACTCAGCGGCGATCTGGATGCCGCCAGGGCGATCTTCGCCCTGTCCCAGGACTGGGGTCGGCTGAAGTGCCGGTTGAACGGCTCGACCTTCGAGAGTAGAAAGTTCGACTACGAGGTCGGAGAGGACTTCGACTGGGGCCCGGACTGACCGCGTCCCGACGAGAGCGGAATCCCGAGGGCATGATGGACATCTTCAAGGAATACAGCTTCGAGGCGGCGCACCACCTGCCGAACGTGCCCGAGGGGCACAAGTGCAAGCGTCTCCACGGCCATTCCTTCCAGGTCGCCGTCCACGTCTCCGGTCCCGTGGGCGACGAGACCGGCTGGGTGATGGACTTCGCCGAGATCGGCGTGGCCGTGAAGCCGGTGATCGCGCTCCTCGACCACTACTACCTGAACGAGATCCAGGGCCTGGAGAATCCCACGAGCGAGAACATCGCCCGCTGGATCTGGGATCGCCTCGAACTCCCGGGCCTCAGCAAGATCGTCATCCGCGAGACCTGCACCTCGGGCTGCGTCTACCGCGGTCCGACCTGATCCCGGTCGAATCTCCCGGTCGCCCCGCGCCGGCGTCGCCTCCCGTCTTCCCCCTGGCATCAGATCGATCGTGATGTAGCCTGGATCGGGTTCCGCCACCGGCTTCCCGCCCCTGATCGACGGAGGAATCTGATGCGCAGCCTCTCGGCCGTGATCACCCTGCTGCTCGTCCTTGCGGCGCCGGTCGCGGCGCATCCCTGCTACCGCATCGTCGTCGATCGCGCGGGCCACGTCTTCCTCATGGACGTACCCGGGCGCAAGATCATCCGCATCGCGCCCGACGGGACCTGGCAGGACTGGCTCGAGTTCGAGAAGATCGGCATCGACAACGATCCGCACGCGCTGGCTCTCGATGCCGACGGGCGCCTGCACGTCGCCGAGACCTACGGCCTGCGCATCTGGGTCGTCACGGAGAAGGGCAAGGCCGAGCTGCACCCGCTCGTCGAGACCCTGAAGCCCGACCGAGGTGTCGTCCAGGATCTCCTGTTCGCGCCGGACGGGCGGATGCACCTCCTCTTTCGCGAGCAGCTGAAGCGAACCGGAAATGGTGCGCGAGCGCGCTACCGCCTGGTTCGACTGGAAGGCGACGGGCGCTTCACCGAACTCCTCGAC
>JBFIHP010000069.1:0-9383 GCA_041601735.1 Planctomycetota bacterium
CCGGCGCATGATCGCCCAGGGATCAAGGACCGGAGCCCGGGTGCCGATCAGTCGAACATGAGCGATCCGCGCACGGAACTGAGAGAGGCCGTCGGCCTGCCGGCGATCACCTGCGCCGTCGCCGGACTGATCCTGCCCCTCGCGCAGATCCCGGCGGTCTTCCTGACCGCGATCTTCGGCCGCGCCGCCCTCTTCATCGTGCCGGCCGCGATCTTCGGCGCCATGCTGGCCTTCGGCATCGCGCGCGGCGACGCCGACCGCACCCGGCGCTGCATGCGTTTCACCGCCCTCGGCTTCGCCGGCGGCGCCCTGCTCTCGAGCTTCCTCCTGGGCCCGGCGACGACGCCGGGTTTCCTCGCTGCCCTGCTCACCGGCGCGGCCGGAGGATTCTGCCTGAGCTTCGGCTGCGTCGATGAGACCCCTGCGCGCCTCCTCATCACGGCCGCGACCGCGGTGAGCTTCGCCCTGGTCGCCCTGATCGGGTTCGGCGGGAGCGCCTCCGGCTGCGGCGGCTGACCGAGTCAGGTGCTCGGCAACCTCGTGAAGGCGGCCTTCTCCTCCCTGCCCCGCATCCTCGGTCTCGCCGGCTGCGGCGCTCTCGTCGGCCTGGCGAAGAACTACGCCCTCCGTCACCTCGACTTCTGAACGAGCGCTCCGCTCATGAAGGAAGCCCCGCGTCTCGCGACCCGGGGCTCCTCGATGATCATCCCGTGCCGGTCAGTTGATCTGCAGTTCGATCGCGTCGTCGATGCCGAGGTTGAGCGAGTTCAGACCCGGATCCACGACGAGAGCCTGGAGCATCAAAGACAGTCCGAGGCCCCCGATGCTGGGCGGTACGACGAAGCCGTAGTTGAAGCCGCCCGGAATGACGAGCGGCGTCAGGAAGCCGCCGCCGCCGAGACCGAGGCCGTCGAGGTAGGGCACGACACCGGTCAGGGCGCCCGGATTCATGCCGGTCGTGTCGAGCCAGAATCCGCCGGGCGGAGTCTCCCCCGGCACCACGAGCGAGTTGAGCGCGGCGCCGGTCACGACGAGCTGGTAGAAGGCGCTGAAGAGCTGGCTGTCGGTGCCGCCGGCCGGCGAGTGGAAGCGCAGACCGATGACGTCGAGCGCGGAGGCGCCGATCACGCGATCACTCGTGGCATCGACGGTGCCGTTCACCTTGACCTCGCAATCGAAGTCCGAGCTGTTGCCCGGCCAGGCCGGCGGCGCCAGCGAGGTGAAGCTCCAGCTCAAGAGGTCGTGGTCCTCGAACGAACCGCCGCAGGAGGCGGTGAAGCCCAGCCAGGCCATGCCGTTGTTCAGGCTGAGACCGCCAACCGGAGTGTTGGGCAGGTCGTGGGTGCCGCCGCCCGCGAAGCTGTAGGGCACGCTGAGGGTCGGCGTCGCGGCTCCGTTCAGGAACAGCGACAGCGTCCCGGGCAGATAGAGAACCCGCAAGGTGTGCACCGTGTTGTTGCTCATGTTCGTGGTCGGAGTCACCCGACCGAGCGATTGACCCTCGGAGTGGCTGACCTCGTTGACACCGTTGGTGTGGATGCTGAGCTGGTTCGAACTTCCGTCCGCGTAGCCGCCGAAGCTGCCGGCAAAGGTGTCGATCTCGACCACCAGGGCGTTCAGGACGCCCGTGCCGGCGGGCGAGGTCGCAAAAGCGCTGTAGCCCAGCGCCGCGGCGTGATTGCCGAGGAAGGTGGTTCCGCGCGGATCGTTGTGGATCACGAAGGCCATGCCGTCGGCGCCGGAGTTGCCCAGCGGCACGTTGATCTTGAAACTGAAGGTCGTGTCGAAGCCGTTGACGACCTCGAACTGCGAATTGTGGAAGAGCGAGCCCTTCGTCGAGGCCATGGCCGCCGCCAGACGAACGCCGCCACCACCGGCGAAGGCGTTGCCGTTCAGGGTCGCCGGCGTCGTGCCGGTGAAGCTGGGAAAGTTGAAGCTCTGGGCCGTGGTGCAAACCACCAGGGCGAGAAGAGCGGTAACGGAAAGTGTGATCCGTCGCATGACGAAGGTTCCTCGGGTGAGACCTCGGGAGCGGAGCTCCCCGTGATTGAAGAGCCTGGCGCTCAGATGACCTGCAGCTCGACGCAGTCGTCGATGCCGAGGTCGAGGCTGTTCAGTCCCGGCTCGACGATGACGGCCTGCAGGAAAAGCGAGATGGCCTGACCGGCGATGATCGGCGGCACGACGAAGCTGAAGTCGGAGCCGCCCGGAAGGAGGACCGGCGCAAGGAAGGCCGGGCCGCCGAAGCCGATGCCGTCGAGATAGGGCACGACGGTGGTCAAGACGCCCGGATTGGTGCCGCTCGTGTCGAGCCAGAAGCCTCCGGGCGGCGTCTCGCCCGGGATGACCTGCGACACCAGCGGAACGCCGATGTAGATCAGCTGGTAGAAGGCGCTGAAGAGCTGGTTGTCGGTACCGCCGCCCGGCGAGTGGAAGCGCAGACCGACGATGTCGAGGGCATTCACGGTCAGGACGCGGCTCGGCGTGCTGTCGATGAGGCCGTTGATCTTGACCTCGCAGGCGAAATCGGTGGCGTTGCCGGGCCAGGTCGGGCCCTGGGCGACGGCGCTCAACGCGCCGATCGTCAGCAAGAGGCCGATGAGGGCGAATCGTCTCATGTCTGGTGCTTCCTGGTGGGAGTCGATCGGTGCCCCGGTACGAGGGCTGAATCGATCCTTGTATCACGGGTCCCCGGCCGGCGTGAAGCACCGATCCTGCGCCTGCGAAAATCCCAGCTTGAGACGGCCCGCCCATGACGCGAAAGAGCGTCGGCGCGCGGGGCGCCGGGGGCTCCTTCGACCCGAAATCGAGAGGCTCAGTTGACCTGCAGTTCGATGCAGTCGTCGATGCCGAGGTTGAGGCCGTTCAGGCCCGGATCGGCGATGACCGCCTGGATCAGCAGCGAGGTGCCGAGACCGCTCAGCAACGCCGGCAGCACGAAACCGTGATCGTAGCCGCCGGGAAGCAGCAGCGGCATGAGCAGCGAGGGGCCGCCGAGTCCGAGACCGTCGATGAAGGGCACGATCGCCGTGAGCGCGCCTGGATTCGTCCCGCCGACGTCCAGCCAGAAGCCGCCCGGCGGCGTCTCGCCGGGAACGACCGCGGAGACGAGCGGGGTGCCCCCGGCGACCAGCTGATAGAGCGCGCTGAAGTACTGGCCGTCGGTGCCGCCGAGCGGCGAATGATAGTGCAGGCCGATGATGTCGAGCGCGTTGACCGGGATCACGCGGGTCGAGTTGGTGTCGAGGACTCCGTTGACGGTGACCTGGCAGCCGAAGTCGCTCGCGTTGCCCGGGTAGGTCGGCGGCGAGAGCGTGGCGAAGCTCCAGGAGCCGAGGTCGTGGGTCTCGAAGGCGGCACCGGTGGCCGCCGAGAAGCCGACCCAGGCCATCCCCCCCGCCGCCAGCATCGGCGGCGCGGCGGCGGTGCCGCTCACGACGTAGGTCCCGCCGGCCGCGAAGTCGAAGGGCAGCGTCAGCTCGGGCGCCGGCGCGTTGTCGAGGAAGACCATGAGCGTTCCGGGCAGGTAGAGGATGCGCATGGTGTGCAGCAGGCCGTCGCTCATGTTGGTGACCGGGCTCGTCCGCCCGATCGAGAACAGCTCGTCGGAGGTGCAGCCGAGCATGCCGTTGGTATGCACGCTGATCTCGTTGCCGCTGAGATCGGGAGCCGGCGACGTGAGCGCGCTCTGCCAGGTGTCGATCTCGACGACGAGCGCGTTCGTCACCGCGGTGTTGGCCGGCGAGGTCGCGTTGGCGCCGTAGCCCATCTCGCTGCCGTCGGCGCCGATGGCGGTGTCGCCCCGGGGATCGTTGTGGACGACGAAGGCCATCCCGTCGGCGCCGCCGCCGCCGGGGTTGGCCATGCGGAAGGTGAAGGTCGTGTCGAAGCCGTTCACGACCGAGACCATCGAGTTGCGGTAGACCGAGCCGATCTGCGAGGCCATCGCCGGCGTGACGCGCAGGCGAATCGATTGCTGGGCTGCGTTTCCGTTCAGGGTGAGACCCGAGAGACTCGAGAAGTCGGGGTAGTTGAAGGCCTGGCCCGCGGCGGGCAGGGTCAGGGCGAGGACGGCGAAAACGGCGAGGACGTGACGCGACATGACCATCTCCGGGCGGATGCGGGACGATCGTCCAGCATGACCGGGCAGGGCATTCGAATCGAGAGCTTTCCGGGATCGGGCGCTGCGTCCCGGGGGACTACTTCACCGTCCAGACGCCGCCGTCGTTGGCGACCTGACCCGGGATCACCCGTCCGGTGATCGCGCCGGGAACGTCGAAGGCCGCGTCGGGCGCCGGGATGGCCGCGGCACCGCCGTAGCCCTGCACGGTGTTGTCCGACCGGAAGATCTCGCCGGTCTGGTTGACGAAGAAGACCTGGCCCGCGCCGTTCGGCTGGGCCGGCCAGGCATAGGCGCACCAGGTGTCCTCGGCCAGGTCGGCATCGACGTTCGCGTAGTTGGCGGGCGTCTCGCCGAGGCCCTGCCCGTTCACGTCCGGGAGGTAGATCATGAAGTAGTAACCGGAGCGGGTGATGACGCCGGGGTTGTTCACGAGCTGGAACGAGCCGGCCAGGAGTGGCGGCACCATGGCGAGGCCGGGGTTGTTGCGGGCCGGAACGGCGCCCGAGAGCTCACCGAAGAAGCCGTGCTCGCCGCGCCCGTCGCCGTCGGCATCGATGAACAGCCGGTTGGTGCACTGCACCTGGGTGTTGGCGATCGTCCGCAGGGCGGCGATCGCCGAGCCCTCGTTGGCCGAGGTCTTGGCGCTGAGCAGGTTCGGGATCGCCATCGCCGCGACGACGGCGATGATGCTGACGACGATCATCAGCTCGATCAGCGTGAACCCCTTGTCGATCCGAAGTCTCATCACCCGTGCGATCCGGCAGAACAGAAAAGAGCCCTGCATCCGGTATCGGCGCAAGAGCTCGGGAACTGCACTGGATACTAATGCAGGCCCCGGTCTTCGGCCGCGCCGATCGCCCGCGCCCGGCGCCAAAGCCAGTAGAGGACGAGGCCCACGAAGGCGAGGCCGCTCCACAGCAGGATTCCGCTCTCGCTCAGACGCCTCATCTGAGGCTCGAAGAGGTCGGCGAGCGCGGCCATCGCGAAGGAGCCGAAGATCGCGCCGATCACGATGCCGGCCATCGTCCGCAGCCGCGACATGCCCAGGAGGCGGCCGAAGAGGGCCCCGCCGATCGCACCCGTGCCGGACAGCGGGAACATGACGAAGGCGATGATGCCGAGGAAGGTCGCCTTGCGCATCCAGGGGTTGCGCCCGAGGATGCGCTCTCCGCTCTGCTGGATGGCCGCGATCTTCGCGCCGAAGCGGGGGATGCGGTAGAGCAGCCGGATGTTGAAGATCGCGATCGTGGCGATGAAGACATCCATGTAGATGATCAGCAGCGCCATCTTGTAGGGCGAGTCGAGGAGCCCCGCGTCCTCCAGGCCGCGCAGCACGGCGAACTTGCCGAGCACCGTGGCGGTGGCGAGCGCGGACAGGACCAGCTCGACCGCGGCATCCGGACCCTCGAAGAAGAAGAAGAGGGTGATGATCGATACCGAGAGCACGAGCGGCAAGATGACCGCTGCGGGATGACCGCGGGGAATCTCCGGCGCGGGCGCCGGCTTCGCTTCTTCTCGGCTCGAATCGGAGACCACTGGGGTATCCCGGGGGGCAGGGAACGACGCGCGCATCGGTGGCGCCCGCGATGATACCATCGGCCGACCCGCGATCAACGCGAGGGCCCCGGCCCGGGTCTCCCCCTCCCCTGAAAGATCATTCACCCGGGAAAAGTCTTCCGGTCCGGGGCCTTCCTTTCCGATCTGAACTCTGGCTCGTTCGACGAGCACCTTTTTGCCAAGCACATTCTCGATACGTGCGACGAACAACGCGCTCCCGCGATCGGTCACGGCTCTCGGAGCGCGGATCTCATCGGTTGATGCCCGGTCCCGGACCGCGCGTCGCTTTCAGGTGTGGCCCCGTCGGCCGGATTCTTCCGGAGCGAGGCGGAGCCAAGAGAGAGGATCTTCAGATGCGTTCGAATCTCCTTACGGGTCTGGTCATCGCCGCGGCGGTGTTCTTCGCGTCGGCCACCGCCGTCGCCCAGTTCACACTCGGCGGCACCCAGGCCCGTGTCGGTCAGTCCTTCACGATGGACGTCTCCGGCGGCTTCCCGAACTCGGAGTACGTCGTCCTCGTGGACACGGATCCGGGTCCGACCTACTTCCCGATGGCCAACAACCTGCAGGTCGATCTCGGCTTCAGCTCGGCCTTCTTCGCCTTCCCGTCGCAGTTCATCGACGGCGTCGGCTCCGGCAGCTTCGGCCTCATGATCAACGAGGCCGGCGGCGTGGGCATGACCTTCTACCTCCAGGCCCTCAACGTCGATCCGACCGACCCGATGATGATCGTGCCCTCGAATCAGCGTAAGGCAGCGATCCTGCCGGCCGACCCGAGCTCCGGCACGGTCACGCCGCTGACCCTCCTGGACGACGACTCGGTCGCCGTGCCGCTGGGCTTCAGCTTCCCCTTCTACGGCAACACCTACACCCAGGTTCACGTCAACTCGAACGGTACGCTCAGCTTCGGCGCGGGCAGCACCTCGTTCTTCGTGACCGAGTCCTTCTTCCTCGGCGGCCCGCCGACGATCGCGGCGCTCTGGACCGACCTGAATCCGCAGCTCGGCGGCACGGTCGAGTGGGACACCACCAGCACTCCGGGCAGCATGTGGAGCGTTCGCTTCACCGGCATCGACGACAACGTCCAGGGCGGCCCGAACAGCTTCGAGGTGAGCCTCGACGTGAACGGCCACATCCTGATCTCCTACGGCGCCTGCGCCGTGTCCGAGGCCATCTGCGGCATCACGCCCGGCGGCGCCGCGACCCCGAACTCGGTGGACCTGAGCGAACTGGGCTGGGAGGGCCACAACGCTCCGCTGTCGGTCTACGAGGACTTCACCGGCGGCAGCGGCTCCGGCATGGACCTGGACGGCAGCGGGCTCCTCTTCGCTCGCATCGGCCAGTCCGGCTACCTGCTCTTCCGCTGATCGCTCGCGTCCGCAGCGACCGATGAATGACGAGGCCCGTCGCTCCGGCGACGGGCCTCGCTTCTTTCGCCGATCTCGATCAGATCAGGACGGCGAGGTCGTCCTGAAGTTCGCGATAGGTCTGGTAACGATCGTCCGGGTCCGGAGCGAGCATGCGCTCGACCAGCATCCTGGTCGCGGGGCGGACGCTCGGATTCACGTCGCCCAGGTCGGGAACGGCGCGCTCGGCGCTGCGATTGCGAGCGACGGCGTTGGTCCCGAAGGGCAGCTCGCCGGTGAGCATCTGGAACAGGCTCACGCCCATGCTGTAGATGTCGGCGACGATCGTGGGCTGGGAGGCGGCCTGGAATCTCTCCGGCGCGGCATAGGCCGCGGTGCCCTTGCGCGTCGAGGACCCGGCCGCGAAGCCCGGTAGCGCCGGGTTCGCGAAGTTGAAGAGCCGCGAGAGGCCGAAGTCACAGAGCTTCACGCCGCCGTGCGGGTCCATCAGAAAGTTCGAGGGCTTCACGTCGCCGTGCACGATCTTCTGCTTGGCGGCGAAGTCGAGCGCACCGACCATGTCCCAGACGATCTTCAGGGCGCGCTTCTCGTCGAGCCGGCCCTCCGCGCGGATGCGATGGCGAACGCTCTCGCCCTCGACCAGCTCCATGTCGATGTAGGTGAGATCGCCTTCCGAACCGCGACCGTAGATCTCGACGATCTGCGGGTGGCGGAGCATCGTGAGGACCCGGGTCTCCTCGACGAAGCGCATGATGTAGGCCGGGTTCCGCGCCAGGTGCGGCTTCAGGATCTTGATGGCGCAGGTGCTGCCGTCGGCCTCCCGCTCGGCCGAGAAGACCACGCCCATGCCGCCCGCGCCGAGCCGCCTCCTGAGGACGTAACCGGGCAGCTGGCGACGATCGAGTTTCTTGAGGCGCGGGAGGCTCACCCGCGAGTCGCAGCTCGGACACTCGCCGCGTTCGATCGGGATCAGGGCGCCGCAGCGCGCGCAGGGCTTGACCTCGACCGGATCGGACTCGTCCGGGCCGAAGGACACGAGCTCGACCAGGACTCCGCCGAGCCTGATCTCGTCGCCCACCTCCAGCGGGCCGCCGCTCGTGGGCCGATCATTCACGACGAGGCCGTTCGTGCTCTTGAGATCGCGCAGGGTGAGCCCCTCGTCGGTCATCTCGAGCCGGCAATGGCGGCGGGAGATGCCGCCCTCCTCGCGCAGGCTCAGGTCGCAGCTGCGCGAGCGCCCGATGACGATGGAATCGCCCTGGAAGATGTGGGGAATGCTCTCCCCGTCCTTGATGACGTTCAGTCGGATCATCCCGTCCTCGATTGCGCTCGGCCTCATTGAAGCAGCCGAGCCGCCGCGAGGGAAGGAATTCCGTCAAGGAGCCGGGATCAGCGCGCGGCCGGCTGGATCGGCCGGCCGGCGAGGAGGTCCAGATAGTAGCGCTCGAGCTCGTCGGCGTTCACCGCGACGGGCTTGATGTAGACGTCGCTCTGGGCCAGCTGCGGGATCTGGGCCGTATCGTCGAGCAGGCGCTCCATCTCGCGCGCCAGGTCGTCGGCGTCGCCGAGCTTGAAGTTGCGGCCATACTTGTTGTCGCGCACGAACTCGAGCATGCCGCCGCGGTCCGAGGCGAGCACGGGGGTGCGGGTCATCGCCGCCTCGTTGAGGGTCAGCGGCGCGTTCTCGTACCAGATCGAGGGCACGACGAGGACATCGACGTTGGCCAGCACCCGGCCGATCTGCTTGTTGTCGAAGCGCCCGTGGAAGACGATCTTGTCGTGGCCGGCGGCGGCCTCGTGCAGTTCCTTCTCGTAGTCCACGGTCCAGCGGTTGGGAGCGCCGTAGATGTCGACCCGGAAACCGTCGCGATCATGCAGCTTCTTCGCCGCCTCGACGAGGACGTGCACGCCCTTCGTGGGGATGATCGAACCGACGAAGGCGAATCGGACGGTGTCCGATTCGGTCTTGGGATGCGCGACGACGTGGTCGAAGGTCATGCCGTTGAGCGAATGGATGATCTTGTCGGCGGGCACGTCGAAGAGCCGGATGAACTCCTCGCGCAGGAAGGCCGAGGGCGTGATCATCAGGTCGCAGTGCGACAGCGCCTTCTGCATGCGCCGGAAGCGCACGGCGAAGGGATGGTTCGACTCGCTCGCTCCCTCGGCGGTCTCCTCGGCGAAGCCGAAGAAGGCCGCGAGGCTCTTCCAGGTCGCGTGCGCGAGTGCGCGAGGCCGGCGCGCGAAGAGCCCGGGGGTCATGCCGTAGCGCTGCTCGTAGCGCCGCTGAAAGGTCATCGGCGCCGGGCTGCCGTCGGCCTCGGGCTCGCCCTCCCAGG
>JBFIHP010000070.1:0-9324 GCA_041601735.1 Planctomycetota bacterium
CGCGGCGCAACGGCCTGCGCGCCGTCGCCGCCGCCGAGCTGGTCCGACTCCTGCCCGACGACCTCGTCCTGCGCGAGACCCGACGCTGCACCCTCCTTCCGCCGCTCCTGCGCGCGCTCGCGACCATGCGTCTCGCGGGCCTCGCCGCGAGCCTCGAGAGCCTGCCGCCGCTCTGCGGGCACGCCATGAGCCTGATCGAGAGGAGACCGGGATCATGAGGATCGTGCCCTTCCATCGGCCGCTCTCCGATGAGGCCGAGATCGAGGCGGTCGCCGCCGTGCTGCGCTCGGGCTGGTGGACCAGCGGGCCCCGGGTCGCCGAGTTCGAGGCCGGCTGCGCCGAGCGCCTCGGTGCGACCGAGGCGCTCGCGGTCTCGTCGGCGACCGACGCGCTCGAGCTCCTGCTGCGTGCTCACGGGGTCGGACCCGGAGACGAGGTCGTCACCGTCGCGCTCACCTTCGTCGCCACCGTCGAGGTCGTCCTGCGGGTCGGTGCGCGGCCCGTTCTCGTGGACGTCGAGGAGGCCTCCGGCTGCATCGATCCGGCTGCCGTCGAGGCGGCGCTCGGGCCGCGCACGCGCGCGATCGTCGCCGTGCACCTCGGCGGTCACCCCTGCCGCATGGCCGAACTCGCGAGGATCGCGCGGGAGCGCGGCATCCTGCTCCTCGATGACGCGGCGCACGCCTTCGAAGGTGAGAGCGATCTCGGCAAGATCGGCGCGGTCGGCGACGGCAGCGCCTTCAGCTTCTACGTCAACAAGAACCTCGCGACCGGCGAGGGCGGCCTGCTCACGATCGCCGATGACGAGGCGCGCCGTCGCGCGCGTCTCATGCGCCTGCACGGGATGGATCGCGACGCCCGGAGCCGCGGCGACGGCCGGGGCTATCGCGGCTACGACATCGTCGTGCCGGGCATGAAGGCGAACATGTCCGATCTCACGGCGGCCCTCGGCCTGGTGCAGCTCGAGCGTCTCGATGCGATGAGCGCGCGCCGCCGTGAGATCGTCGCGCGCTTCGACGACGCGCTCGCCGACCTCGACGAGATCGAGCTTCCGGCACGACCGGAGCGGGGGCACGCCTGGCATCTCTACGCGATCCGTCTGCGCCGCGACGACGAGGCCGCGCGCGACCGCCTGATCGACGCCCTCGCCGCGGCGGGCGTGGGCTGTTCGGTGCACTACCGGCCGCTGCATCTGATGAGCGGGCTGGCGCCGCTTCTCGACCGCCTGCCCGGTTCCCTGCCCCTGAGCGAGTCCCTCGGCCGGCGCTCGATCAGCCTGCCGCTCTATCCCGCGCTCGGCGACGAGGACGTCGCACAGGTCGTCACCGCCCTGAAGGACGCGCTCGCGAGAGGGGAGGCATGAGTCGGTTGATCGACGTGCTGATCGCCCTGCCGCTCGCGATCCTGTCCCTGCCGCTGGTCCTTCTGCTGGCGCTCGTCGTCCTCGTCGCCGACGGTCCGCCGGTCTTCCATCGCGATCCGCGACTGGGCCGCGGCGGCGAGCCCTTCGGTCTCCTGAAGATCCGCAGCATGAAGCGGGCCGCGGGCGCCGCCGTGACCGCCGCCGACGATCCGCGCCTTCTCCCCTGGGGTCGCTTCCTGCGCCGGTTTCGCCTCGACGAGCTGCCTCAGCTCTGGCAGGTCGTCCTGGGCAGGCTCGCCCTCGTCGGACCGCGACCCGAATCCCCGCGACTCGTCCTCGCGGATGATCCGCGGGACGCGGCGCTCCTCGCCTGCCGACCGGGACTGGTCGATCCGGCCGTCCTCGCCTCGCTCGGGGAGGAGGTCGAACTCGCGGGTCGCGTCGATCCCGAGGACTGGTATCGTCGTCACATGCGACCGCGCAAGCTCGAACTCTCACTGGCCTGGATGAAGGGGCGCAGCCTCGGCGGCGACCTGCGGATCCTGCTGCGCGCCGTCACCGCCGTCGTCGCGGGGAGGTCCGGTCCATGACCGTGGACGTGGGCTTCGACGTCGAGCTCGCACCGGGCGAGATCGCCGCGCTGCTCGGGCGCAGCGACGCGCGCCCGGAGCGCTCCCGCCCGCCCTCGCCGGGGCCGATCCTGGTCACCGGCGCGGGAGGGAGCATCGGCTCGCTCCTGGTGCGCCGTCTCGCCGAACTCGGCGCCCGGGTCGTCGCCCTCGACCGCGCCGAGGCCGGGCTCTTCCGACTCGGTCTCCGCCTGCGCGAGGCCGGTCACGACGGCGAGGTCCGCCTCGCGGTTCGCGACGTCGGCTGCCGATCCCTCGTGGACCTGATCGAGAGCGAGGGGATCGTCTCGATCGTCCACGCCGCGGCCCACAAGCACGTCGGCCTGATGGAGGACGACGAGGGCGAGGCCTTCCGCAACAACGTCGAGAAGACCGGACTCCTGCTCGAGAGGGCCGCGCGGTCCGGTGTCGCCGACTTCATCCTGATCTCGACCGACAAGGCCGTCGATCCGGTCTGCACGATGGGGCGGAGCAAGGCCGCGGCCGAGGGCCTCGTGCTCGATCGGGCCGCCTCGGCGATGCGCGGGCGGGTCCTGCGCCTGCCCAACGTCCTCGGCAGCGCGGGCAGCGTGGCGCAGGTCTTCCGGCGCGCGCTCCTGCGGGCCGACGAGCTCGTCCTGCGCGACGCCCGGGCCGAGCGCCTGTACCTCGGGCCGGAAGAGGCGATGGCCTGCCTCTGCGCGGTCCTGACCGAGAGGGCGGGCGGACTGAGGGCGCCGCCCGCGCCGCCGGCGATCGCCCTGCTCGAGCTGGCGAGGCGAGCCCATCGTCTCTGGGGCCGCGGGCCGGAACTCGCTTTTCGCGACGTCGGGCTCGGCCCCGGCGAACGCCTTCACGAGAGCCTGCTGGGGCGCGGCGAGACGGCACGACGCCTGTCGGCGGAGCTCATGGGCATCACGAGGTCGATCGATGCGGATGCGGATCGAAGAGCCGACGGCCGCCTCTGAGCCCGCGCTCGTCGCGACCACCGGACTGCGCATCGTGCCCGAGGAGGGCGGTCGCGCCCTGCTCCTGATCGCCCGGCTTCCCCGCCCGAGGCTCGTCGCCCGCATCCTCTGCGATGCATCTTCGGCGCGCGTGCTCGCCGGTCCGGATCTGCTCGATCGCGTCATCGAGACGCCGGCGGTCCGCATCGAGGTCGGCGCGGAGTCGCGGCTCCAGATCGCCGCGCGCGAAGAGGCGGCGATCGACGTCGGGCCGACCCGCTGGCGCCATCGCCTCGACCGCGGGCTGCGCTCCGGTTCTGGCCGCGCCGCGGTCAGGACCGACGAGGATGGCGGTCTCCTCCTCCTCGGTCCTCGCCGCGCGGGGGGCGATCGCCTCGTCCTCGGCGCGGGTGAACGGGCCGAGATCCAGGTCATGGCGCCGCGGCCGCCGCGGCGCGAGCATCTGTCGCTCCGGGTCGCGCACGAGGGCCGGCCCGGGCCCTTCCCCGCCGCGACCCTGCCGACGGCCGAGATCGTCGCCGGCGTCGCGCCCCATGCCGACGTCTTCGCCCTGCACGCCTACTTCTGGCGCGAGGAGGACGCGCGGCGACGCCCGCGCTTCTCGCGCTATCGCTTCCGGCGTTGCCCCTGGCTGAACGACCGGCACGAGCCCGAGGACGCCGCCGGTCTCGATCGCCTCATGACGCTCGTCCGTGCCCGGGGCATGCGCTTTCTGCCTTACTTCTCGCCGCGTTTCACGGCGGCCGCCGATCCGCTGGCGGAGCTCTCGCGTCTTCAGGCGCGCTGGGATTTCGACGGCTTCTACCTCGACGGCCTGCGCGGCGACCTCGGCGAGCAGGTCGGCTTCATGCGTGCGCTGCGCCGCCTGCTCGGCGAGGAGCGGCTGATCTACCTGAATGCATCGAAGGGGCCGCTCGGCGATCCCGCGCTCGTCACGCCGGCCGTGGACGCCTGGGCCGACCTGGTGCTGCGCGGCGACTCCGGCCGCGGCGGACTCGATCGCGCGACCTTCCTGCGCGAGGCGGTGAGCGGCTGGAATCGCTCGGGCACGATCGGTCTCTGGTGCCACTACGGATCGTCGGGGCTGCCCTTTCCGCGCGATCGGGTGCCGTCGGCGGGCGACGTCGAGGCGGCGCTCGAGGCGCACGTGCGCATCTGGCGCCGCTCCTTCTGGCCGGGTCCCTCCGCGCGACTCGCGACCTTCGACCGCCGCTACGAGAGCGGTCTCGCGCGGCTCGTCGCCGCCGAGGAGGCGAGCCTCGATCAGTCGCGCTGAGCCGGGGGCTCGCGGAGCTTCGCGGCGACGGCCTCGAAGGCCGCCAGGTCGGCGCGCAGATCGCGGCCCGCGGGCAGCGGCCAGCCGGCCTTCGGGTGCTTCTCGACGAGCGCCAGCCCGGCGAGCTGTCGCGGCGAGAGCCGGAGCCTCGCCGCGGTGACGTCGGCGTTGATTCGCGTGCGCTGCAGGCGCGTCATCGGCAGGAATCGCATCGGCGTGCGACCGAGGTAGTACTTGTCGTCCTCGACGTCGCGGATCGGCGCGTCGCTGCGCACCACCCGGAGACCGGGAGTCTTCTTCGCGACCTGTTCCTGCCGGTCGTCGCGCGCGAAGATCGGCCGGGCGCAATCACGGTCGCGGGCCCGGGCGAGCAGGGCCTCGTAGCTGGTGATCGTCGGATCGAAGATCACCTCCGCGACCTCGACCTTGCCGATCCAGCCGGCGCGCGTCGCCAGGACGCCCTTCTGGAGGCCGAACTCGGCCTCGCCGACCCAGTATCAGGTCATGCCGAAGACGGCGGTCTCGACGCCGCGGCGCAGCGCGGTCGATTCCATCGCGAGCAGTTCGAGCCACTCAGGCCGCGGCTGATCGAGCTTCTCGAGCGCCGCCAGCATCTGGGTCGCGACCGCGCCGACGGTCCAGCCCGCGCCGTTGCGCGGCGCGAGATCGCGGCCCTCGCCGTCGACGACGCGGGTGACCGGGTTGTTCCAGGCCGGCTCCTCGAAGCGCTTCAGGGCGGCGAGGTCGGAGGGCCTCTTCGAGTTGTTGTGGATGCAGACCGGCGTGAACAGGGTCTCGACGGCCTCGACGATGAGGGGGTGACTCAGCACCTGAGTCCCGAAGTCGATGCAGGTCCCTCAGCCGGGGACCTCCTGGAACAGCAGGAACAGGGGCTTCGCGGAGTCGCGCGCGTCGGCGAGATCGCGGAGCCAGGTCACGCGGCCCAGTTCGACCGCTTGCTTCGTCGTCTCCTGGGCGCAGGAGACGGCGCCGAGGATCAGGAGGCAGATGAGGATGCGTGCGTTCATGCCGACGATCGTATCAGCCCGCGGTCCGGGGGGCGATCAGTTGCCGAAGCGCATCTCGAGCCCGTTGGTCGCCGTGTAGAAGGCGGGGGCTCCGGGGTCGAAGAAGGAGGCCTGCATGAAGACCGTGAGGCCGGCCCAGCTCGGCAGGACGGCGAAGGGCAGCAGGGCCCGGCCCTCGCCGGGCACCCCGGGCGCGCCGACGAGGCTGAAGCCGAAGGTCGCGACGACGCTCGTGTCGAGCACGTAGCTGGTCAGGCTGGGCAGGTTGACGTCCGGCTGATCGTTGGGCTGGAGGCCGACGAAGAGGAAGCCGCTCGTCGCGCCGACGCCGTTCGAGATCCGCACGGCCGCGGTCGTCGAGCTCACGCGCAGCGGTCCGTTGAAGCCGAGGATCGGCCGATAGCCGCCGCTGCCGGGCGCGCCTTCGCCGTACTGACGACCGATGCCGGCGTCCTGGCCGCTGAGGAGACGGTTCTTCTGCACGATGCCGCCGATGAAGTCGATGTCGCCGTCGCAGTCCAGATCGGCCACCTGCTCGACGGCATAACCCATGCGTCCCGTCTCGGTGAAGCCGAGCACGTTGCCCGGCGTCAGGTTCTGGAACAGGCGGTCGCCCAGGATGAAATCGGTCACCTGATCGCCGTCGAAGTCGCCGACGTGGATCGGGTTGAGCGAGAACATGCCCGTCGGCGAGCCCCAGCTCGGCGCCAGCGAGGCGCCCTGGTTGCGCAGGATGATGATCTGGGTGAGCAGGAAGTCGAGGTAGATGATGTCGAGGTCGCCGTCGTCATCGAGGTCGGCGACCTGCTCGCCGCCGGTCAGGCTCGGGCTCAGCTGGTAGAGCACCGGGGGACCGCTCGCGGGAGGATCGAAGACGAAGAGACCGATCGCGTTGCCGAAGTTGGGGCGGGCCAGCATCTCGAGGCCCGGGTCGGCGTCGAACTGGGCGGTCGCGACGACCTCGTAGCCCGCGATCGTGAGGGCATCGACCGTGAAGGCGTTGCTGCCGTCGTTCATCCAGAGCGCGTCGGGCACGAGGATGTCGAGGTCGCCGTCGGAGTCGATGTCGCGCGCGAGCATGGCCTTGTTCGCCCGGCCGACGATGCGCTGGCCCGAAGCCGCGGGGCCGGTATCGAGGAGCCTGCCGTCGGGTCGCCCGTAGAGCAGGCGCGCCTCGCGAAAGACCGTGCCGCCGGCAGGTGTGACGTCGGCCGAGATGACGAGATCGAGCCGACCGTCGCCGTCGAAATCGGCCTCGGCCCAGCCGTCGTCGAGGACGTAGCTGATCGCGTCGAGCCCCGCGGGGAGGGAACTCGGCAGGCGCGGGACACCCGTCGCTTCGCTCTCGAAGTAGCCGCTGCCGTCGTTGCGCCTGATCATTCCGGGACGCAGAAGATCGAGGTCGCCGTCGTCGTCCACATCGAAGAGGCTGCCGCGCTGGCTCAGGGTCTGGACCGGCGGTCGGGCCAGGCCGACGCCGAAGATGATCCCCGCGTCGCCGACGAGATCCAGCCAGCCGTTGGCGTCCACATCGACGAGCCGGCGCGGCGCCCAGGTCGCGAGGGCGTAGCCGCTGGCCGGGTTGAAGGGCAAGCTGAGCAGGATCTGGGGCGCGAGCCCGGCGGCGTCGCCGTAGATCTCGAGGCTGCCGTAGTCGGTGGACCAGGCGTTGATCGCCCGGTCGTGGCAGACGATCTCGGCGAGGCCGTCGCCGTCGATGTCGCCGACCCCGATCAGGCAGCGCCGGATCGTGCTCGGATTCGGCTGCGAGCTGACGGTGACCGGACCGGCCGTGTGGGTCCCGCCCTGGTCGAGGATCACCTGGAAGCCGACGGCGGCGCTCTCCGACACGACGAAGTCGAGGTCGCCGTCGCCCTCGAGGTCGAAGGCGCGCAACGCCGTCGTGTCGCCGCCCAGGCCGACGAGGCCGTGGGGGATGGGAGGCAGCCCGAAGAAGCTCAGGCCCGAGGTGGCGAAGCGCTCGATCGTGGTCGGCGTGAGGAAGGCCGCGTCGCGGATGCCGTCGCCGTCGAGATCCTCGGCGATCATCCGCAGCCGCGTGACGCCGGAGGGCAGGAACTGCGCAGGGCGCGGCGCGAAGGCGCCGCCGCCCTGGGACTCGACCCAGAGCAGGACGGTATGACCGGAGGGGTCCGACGCCGTGATCAGAAGATCGTCGTCGCCGTCGCCCTCGAGATCGACCGACTCGACGAAGCCGAGCGGCCCCGAGAGGGGCGAGAGCAGGAGGAAGCTGCCCGAGGCGAGGCCCGTGCCGGTGAGCGGGCAGTAGAGGAGCGCGCGCCCCCAGGTCGGGTTCGACGCATCGGTCTCGACGATGAGGTCGGCGAGACCGTCGCCGTTGAACTCGCCCGCCAGGACGCGGATCGTTCCGGCCGGCAGCTGTAGCGCGGCCGGCTCCTGGTCATGGCCGCCGTCGGCCCGGGAGAGCACCGCCTTCATGCGGTTCGGGTAGGCCGCCGTCGCCTTGCTCCGGAGCAGCAGGTCGAGGCGCCCGTCGCCGTTCAGATCGGCCAGGGCCTCGAGCGCGGAGGGTCCCTCGGACATCCAGAAGGGTCCGTGGACCTGGGCCAGTCCGGACGCCCGGTTGATCTGCGCCGTCACGGAGACGGCGAGGCCGAGGACGATCAGGACGGTGAACGTGGTCCGCGACAGCATGGGCCGGGGCTCGGGTCTCGAACTGGATTGAGGGACAGCGACGGGAGCGCATCGGGTCGTCCGTCCGATCGGACGGCGACCCGCAAGGCACGAGGTTAGCCGACCCGGGCCCGGAATTTAAGAGAGAACTTACCCAAAGGCTCCTTCCGGCCCTCCCGGCGCGGGGCCGGGGCGGCGGATCGGCGCCTCAGGGGGTCTCGACCCCGCCGCGCTGCCGTTCCACATAGTCACGGGCCCGCACGACGAGCTCGTCGCTGCGCAGCCCCAGCGCCCTGGCCTCGGCCACCGCCTGATCGAAATCGACGCCCTCGTCGAGGACCCGATAGGCGATGTAGAGCGCCCCGACCCGGTTGCCGGACGCGCAGTGCATGTGCAGCGGGCGGGCCGTCTCGTCGCGCAGCCACTGGCGTCCCAGATCGAAGTGCGCGTCCTGCAGCAACTTGGCGTTGCGGAAGGGGATCGCGACGTAGGTCATGCCCGCGGCGGTGACCGCGGCCTTCTCCGCCTCGGTGCCGCCCTCCTCGAAACTGCGCAGGTTCACCACCGTCCGGTAGCCGGCGGCCGCCAGGGCGGAGATCTCCGCCTCGTCGGGCTGACCGCCGACGCTTAGGTCCGCCTCAGCGATCTCCCCTTGCCCGGCCTCGGCGCTGGGCGCCTCCTCCGTGGTGCAGGCAACGAGCAGGATCACCGCGCTCAAGGCCAGTACGAAGTGCATGAAGTCCCCTCCCCGGCATGATCGCCGCAACATCTTCACGTCTCCATTCCCCGGGCCAGGCCTTCCCAGCCCCTTCGATCGAGGGCCCATCTCCGGCTCTCGCCCGTCGCTCCGACCGGCGAGAGACCCGCCCGGTCGAGGACCGAAGCCGAGGCTTCGGCGTGCTCGCCGCGCAGAAGGGTTCCCGCCTCCACGCGCTTCACGCGCGGATCGGAGAAGGCCCGCCCCACGAGGGCCCGGGCGAACTCCGTCGCATAACCCCGCCGCCGGTAGTCCGGGATGATCGCGTAACCGATCTCCACCCGGCCGTCTTCGGTCGGCTTCCCGCCGAATCCACCCTCGCCGATCAGGACGCGTTCGACCTTCTCGACCACGAGCCAGGTCCCCCAGCCGGCGAGCTCGGGGTCCACCTTCAGGGGCTCGTGAAAGTAGAGGATGGCCTCGGGGAAATTGGGCCAGCTCTCGGGAACCCTCGCTTCGACGAGATGAGCCAGGTGCTCTCGCCCCTTCTCGAGCGCCTCGAAGTGCTCGAGGTCGCAGGGGAGGAGAATGAGCCGTCCGGTCTCGATCATGGATGCTCCTCACGAGGTCTCCAGCCCCGAGGAGACCACGATTCGGGCCGGGCGACAAGGCCCTTGTCCTGCGACCGGGCGGGCGCGCCGGTCATTCCGCTTGCTCGTCGAGCCGCCG